>JALYWD010000207.1 GCA_030852885.1 Chloroflexota bacterium
CTGGCTCCAGCGCGCCGGCAATTTCCTCCATCGTCGTCTCGCCCAGGGTGGCCCAGGGCACCCCGAAGGCCGCCGCGCGATCCACGATCATGGCGCGCTCGCCACCCGAGTCCCCGCCGAGGGCCAGGCCACCCGGGCGGGCGCGGCGCGGCGCAGCCAGCAGTTCCAGCGCGTCCCCCATCTCATCCAGGGAATCGACGCGCAACACCCCCCAGCGCTCGCAGAGCGCGGAGAAGGCGGCATCCGACCCGGCGAGCGCACCACTGTGCGCCAACGCCATGCGCCGCCCCTGCTCCGAACGCCCGACCTTGAGCACGACCACGGGTACGTCCGCCACCGCCGCCTGCTCCAGTGCACCCACGAAGCCTTCGGGATCGCGCACCGATTCCAGGAAGAGCCCGACCGCGCGCGTCTCCGGCTGCCGCACCAGGAAGCGCAGGTAATCCGCCGCCGTCACGGCCAGTTCCTGGCCTGGCGAGATGACCCAGGAGAAGCGGAAATCGCGCCCGCTGTTGGCCATCGCCGAGAAGGCCGACCCGCTGTGGCTGACAAAGGCGATGCCGCCCGCTGGCGCGCGCTCCCGCACCGGGAAACCCGAGATGTAGAGCCGATCAACGGCGTTGTAGTAGCCCATGCAGTTACCGCCGAGCAGCGCCATCCCGGCCGCCTGGGCCAATTCGCGCAGCCGCTCGGGCAACGGATCGGCGCTCCCCGGATCGGGCATCGCGCCGAAGATGACCGCTGCGGGGATTCCGGCGGCGATGGCGGCGCGCAGGCTCTCCTCCAGCCGTGCGTCGCCCACGGCCAGCACCGCGCAATCGACGGGCTCCGGCAGGTCAGCCAGGGTGGGATAGCAGCGCGCGCCGTCGATGTCGCCCCGCGTGGGATTCACCGGATAGACCGCGCCGTCATACCCGCTATCGAGCGCTTGTCGCAGCAGCGCATGGCCGAAGCTGCCCGGCGTCGCGCTCGCGCCGACGAGGGCGAGCGAGCGCGGGCGCAGCAGCGGGCCCACGTCGGGCCGGGGCCGCGGGTAGCAGCGATCCAGCTCAGGCATCGAGCAGGGCATCGAGACCACGCCGTTCCAGCGCCCGCGCCACGATCAGGCGCTGCATCTCGCTGGTTCCCTCCCAGATGCGGTCGATGCGTGTGTCACGCCACAGCCGCTCGATGGCCTGCTCCCGCATGTAACCGCGCCCGCCCAGCACCTGCACCGCGCGGTCCGCCACGCGCCCCACCATCTCCGAGGCGAAGAGCTTGACCATCGCGGCCTGGCCGTGCGCGATCTTGGGGTCGAGGCCCGCCTGCATCGCATCCACAGTCTGGTAGAGCAGCGCCCGGGCCGCGGCCAGTTCAGTGGCGCTGTCCGCCAGCATCCACTGCACGCCCTGGTACTCCCCAATGGGGCTGCCGAACGCTTCCCGCTGCCGGGCCCAGGCCTGCGCCTCTTCCAGGCAGCGCCGGGCCGCGCCGATGCAGCGGGCCGCGATCATCAGGCGCTCCTCCCGGAACCAGTCGTGGGTCAGGGAGATACCGCCGCCAACCGCACCCAGCACATCGTCCGCCGTGACCGGGACGTTCTCCAGCGTCAGTTCAGGATGACCGTACAGCGCGTGATTGGTGAAGGCGGGCTGCCGTCCCCAGCGCATGCCCGGAGCATCCCGCGCCACGAAGAAGATCGTGGGCACGCTCCCCTGCTCGGTCTCCGTGTCGGCGACCACCAGCACGAAGCCGGCCACGTCCCCGCCGGTGACAAACCACTTCTCCCCGCTGATGCGCCAGCCTTCGCCATCACGCACGGCAACGGTGCGCAGGTGAGAGACATCTGACCCCGCCGCGGGCTCCGTGATGGCGTAGCAGCCCCGCGCCTCCCCGCGCGTGTATGGCCCTACCCAGCGCTCGGTTTGCTGAGGCGTGGCCTGGGCCAGCACATTCGGCGGCCGCCACAGCGCCGCCCAGAGCCAGTTCGTGACGCCACCAAGTTCTTCTTCAATGACCACCTGCTCGCGCAGCGAGAGGCCAGCGCCGCCCATCGCCTCCGGCAGATTCGGCGCGAAAAGGCCCGAGGCCACGCAGTGCGCGACGATCTCCCGCTCCAGCGCGGCCGGGACATGCTCCGCCGCGTCCTCGACGGCCAACTCGTAGCCACGCAGTGTGGTAGCCAGGCTGCGCGCCCGGCGCCGAATCTCCGCTTCACGCTCCGGCAAGGTTTCCGCTGGCGCCATGCCCCATCCTTACTCCTGCACCGCTCGTGCTGGCATGATACGGCCCGGCTGCGCGCTTTGCTGGGTATCCTTGCCGGGTCGCCTATGTCCGATGGAGTTGGGAGGTCGCATGGGTTCCTTTGCGCCAGGCGCGCGGATATTCGATGTCACCGTACCGTTCGGCCCGAACATTCCCGGCTGGCCGGGGCAGCCCGCCGCTGAGGTCACGCCGCTGAGCCGTGTGGCCGAGGGCGCGGGCGCGAACGTGAGCTGGGTGCAGCTCAGTTCGCACGCTGGTACACACGTCGATGCCAACTGGCACTTCATCGATGACGGCAAGAAGCTGCTGGAGATCCCGGTCGAGCGCTGGTGCGGCCCCGCCTACGTGGCGCACATTCCCGACGACGTAGACCAGATCAGCGCGGCCGACCTGGAGAGCGCCGGCATCCCGGAAGGGACAGAGCGCCTCATCCTGCGCTCGCGCAACTCCCGCGTCTGGGAAGGTTGGGATGGCGTGAGCACCGTGCCGTTCCGCGAGGACTACGTTGGTGTGTTGCCAGACGCGGCGCAATGGCTCGTGGAGCACGGCGTACGGCTGGTCGGCACGGATTCCCTCTCGGTCGGCACCTTTGGCCCACAGAACCGGGAGACGCATCTTACCCTGCTCGGGAACGATGTCCTGGTCATCGAGCTGCTCGATCTCTCGCGCATCGAGCCAGGGCCCTACGAACTCGTCTGCCTCCCGCTGAAGCTCGCCATCGGGGATGGCGCTCCCGCCCGCGTGCTGCTGGTGCGCGCGTCATGAGCCGCGAGAAACCACGCATCAACTGCATCGGGCTCTCGTCCTGGGATCGCCTCATCGCGGTGCCGGCGTATCCGGAAGTGGGTGGCCAGGCGGATGTCCTGGAAGAGGTGTCCGCACCTGGCGGCACCACCACCAACACGGCGGTCGCGCTGGCGCGGCTGGGCGCGGACGTGGGCCTGGCGACGGCCATTGGCGACGACGAACGCGGCGAACTCGTGCGTGCCGGCCTGGAGGCCGAGGGCATCGCCACGACCTGGGTGACGGTGAAGCCCGGCGAGGTCACGGACCTGGCGACCGTCATCGTGAGCCGCGAACCGCTGGAGCGCACCATCTTCTGGGAGCAGGGGGCGCAACTGCACCGGCACGACATGCTGGACATTTTCGGCCTGCTGGGCGGCGATGTCCTGGTCGTTGATGTCGGGGATGCCTCGCTGCGCCGCTTTCTGCTCGATCTTCCGGCGCACACCGTGCCGAACGCCCAACTCCTCGGCTCGCTCACCTACCTGGCCAACGGGCAACTCGAGGACGCCTTCGATATGGCGCTCCGCCACGATGTTATCGTCACGAATGTGCGCGATCTGCAGGATGTCACCGGCACCTGGACGCTCTCCGACGCCACCACGGCGCTGCAGCACCGCATGAAGGGCGCGAACCTGCGCGCCGCGCTGATCACCCTGGGCGCGGAAGGCTGTCACGTCGTCACGGAATCGGAACGCCGGCGCATTCCGGCCTTCCGGGTCGAGGTGATCGACCCCACCGGCGCCGGTGATGCGTTCGTGGCAGGAGTGGCCTGGGGCATGGCTCAACGCTGGGAATGGGACGAGGTCGCGCGCTTTGCGAACGCGGTGGGCGCCTTGTCCTGCTGCTCGCTTGGCGCACAGACCTCCCTCCCATCGCTGGAGGATGTACGGACACTCATGCGTGATGCCCCATTGGTCATGGATTAGGAGTATTCTTTGCATCTCCCCCGTTAGCGTCCGTACGCTCCGAAACGGACGCTGCCAACTCCGCGTTCCAACACACGACTGACCTTCTTGAGGGAGGGGGTCATGTCGGTCAGTCGTCGCCTCCCGGGCGACGCGGCTACCG
>JALYWD010000223.1 GCA_030852885.1 Chloroflexota bacterium
GCGAGCCAGCACAGCTCTTCGCCTCCCTGCCGCCAGAGCTCGACGTCTGGATGAGCCACGGTGACCACGTCTCGCAGGTGCCGCCGGGCTTCACCACCATCGCCAGTTCGCCGAACGCACCCATCGCGGCCATGAGCAACGGCAGGGTCTTCGGCATCCAGTTCCACCCTGAGGTGGCACACACCCCGCTGGGGCGCGATGTGCTGCGCAACTTCCTGGTGGAGGTGTGCCAGGCGCGGACCGATTGGACGCCAGACCACTTCATCGACAGCGCGGTGACCCAGATCCAGGAAACGGTCGGCGAGGGCCGCGTCCTGCTCGCACTCAGCGGCGGTGTGGATTCCAGCGTGGCAGCCGCGCTCCTGCACCGCGCCATTGGCGACCGCCTGACCCCCGTCTTTGTGGACAACGGGCTACTCCGCCAGGGCGAGGCGCAGTTGGTGCGCGATGTCTTCGGGCGCTCGTTCGGGATGCACCTGGTTTTCGTCGACGCCAGCGAGCGCTTCCTGCGCCGGCTGGAGGGTGTTGAAGACCCCGAGCAAAAGCGCAAGATCATCGGCGAGGAATTCATCCGCGTCTTCGAGGAAGCCTCGGACGAGCATGGCCCATTCGATTTCCTGGCCCAGGGCACGCTCTACCCGGATGTTATCGAGAGCACGTCGGCAGACACCAGGGCAGCCGCCAAGATCAAGACCCACCACAACGTTGGCGGCCTGCCCGAGAACATGCGCTTCCCGCTCATCGAGCCCCTGCGGTACCTCTTCAAGGATGAGGTGCGCGCCGTGGGCCGGGCGCTCGGGCTGCCTGACGAGGTCGTGCAGCGGCAGCCTTTCCCCGGGCCCGGCCTGGCCGTGCGCATCATCGGCCCGGTGACGGCGGAAGAACTCGAGCTGCTGCGGCCGGCTGACGCCATCGTGCGCGAAGAGATCGACGCCTCACCCCAGGCGCCGGATGTCTGGCAGTATTTCGCGGTGCTGTTGCCGGTGCGCACGGTCGGGGTGATGGGGGATTACCGCACCTACGGGCGCGTCTGCGCTGTGCGCGCGGTCTCCTCGGAGGACGCCATGACGGCCGACTGGGCACGCCTGCCGCACGAACTCCTGGCGCGTATCAGCAACCGTATCGTGAACGAGGTGCACGGCATCACCCGTGTGGTCTACGACATCTCCTCGAAGCCGCCAGGCACGATTGAGTGGGAGTAGGACGGGTCACAGCTTGTCAAGGCTGGTACCATAACGTGCATAAGAAATTGAGCGGGATCGACTCAGGTCTTTCTCCGCTGCGTCCCCTGGATTGAGGATCCAAACCATGGCCGAAGCATCCACTGTAACCGTCTATTCCACCCCTACCTGCCCGTGGTGCGATCGCGCCAAGGCCTACCTTGCCCAGCAGGGTGTGCCCTTCAAGGATGTCGATGTCTCCAAGGACTACGATGCTGCCATGGAGATGGTGCGCCTCAGTGGCCAGCAAGGCGTTCCTGTCACGGTGGCCGATGGCGAGGTAATCCTGGGCTTTGACCAGGCGCGCCTGGCCAAGATTGCCGCCAAGTACGCCGGCCCGAAGCGGCCACCGCTCGGCATCCTGGCGGCAGACGCGGAGGACTACCTGAGCAAGCACCCGGAGTTGGCCGAGAAGATCCCGGCCGGCACCAAGGGCGTCTATGTGGGCAAGATTCGCCCGCAAACAGTTGCCGAACGCGCCGGGCTGCAGCCGGGCGACATCCTGACCAGCTTCGCTGGCAAGCGCGTCCGCACCATGGCCCAGCTCGACCAGATGGTCGATACGCTCAAGGCGGGAGATCAGGCCACGGCCCGGTATCTGCGTGACGGCGACGACCAGTCTGTCATCCTGCAGTTCTAGTCTCTTACCAGGAAACAGTCAGCGCTCAGGCGGCCGGTTGCCGGCCGCCTGAACAGGGTTCGCTGTGGAGCCACTGACCGACATTGAAACGTTCAAGCGACTCGGTTTGGCGATGGCGGCGGGCCTGGCCCTCGGGCTGGAACGCGAAACCGCCGACAAGCCTGCCGGCGTGCGCACCTTCATGCTCGTTTGCGAGGGCGCGGCGCTCTTCATGCTCTGCGGGCTGTTGCTGAGCGATCAACTCGCCGCCGCGAATCGTATTTCAGATCCCGGGCGCATCGCCTCTACCGTCATCCAGGGGATCGGCTTCATCGCGGCAGGCGTCATCCTGACCCGAGGCAATCACATCCTCGGGCTGACCACGGCGGCGGGCATCTGGGTGACGGCCGCCATTGGCCTCCTGATCGGGGCCGGTTTCACGGTGCTCGGCCTTGGCGCCACGGTTATCACCGTCGTCAGCCTCTACGTGCTGCGTGAGATCGGTCGTCACGTTGGCGACGCCCGCCCACCTGATTCACCGCACTCCGACAAAAAGGACTAGCGCTTCAGCCAGTCCTGCTCCATCTCCGCCAGCACGTTTGGAGAGAGGCGCGGCGCGTCATAGGCGCCCGCTGCCAGGCGCTGCCGGAACGCCTCATACAGGCAGACCGCGCTCGCCACCGAGACATTGAGGCTCTGCACCATGCCAGCCATCGGGATTTCGACGAGGCCATCGGCCAGGGCCAGGGCCTCGTCGGATACGCCCCGCATTTCATTGCCCACGATCAGCGCCACGCTGCGCGTCAGGTCCCATTCGTGCAGGGGCCGCGCGTCCTGCCCGAGCGCCGTCGCCAGAATCTGAAACCCGGACGCGCGCAACGCTGCCACACAGGCAGGCATCGAATCATGCCGCACCACATCAACCCACTTGGCAGCACTCGCTGAGGTCTGCCGCGCGAACATCCCGGGTGGCGGCGATTCGATGGAGTAGACGGCATGCACCCGCAGCACGCCGACCGCGTCACAGGAGCGCAGGATAGCGCTGACATTATGCGGGTCGTGCACGTTCTCCAGGATGAGCGTGAGATCGGGTTGCCGCCGCTCCAGGACGCTGCGTACCCGCTCCTGGCGGCGCGTCGTGCGCGGCCATTTCGAGGTCTTCTCACTCCCAATCGTGGAAATCGTGCGTCGATCAATCGCAGAGGTCAATGGTGCTCCCGTGCTCGTGCATCAAGGTGAACCAGCTTTCGGCGGCCCTGATTGCTCAGCACAATCCGCCAGAAATTGCCGGGGAGATCCCACTGGCAGGGTAACCATTCGTCCGTAAAGCCCTGCTGGCGAATCTGCTCGATTTCGCTCCCGTCAACCAGACCCTTGTCGTACCGGTGCTCCGTTGCACAGAGCGGGCACCTGGCGGCGATGATGGCGTGCCCGCGAACCTGGAGAATCCTGCCGCGCGCCCTGGGAAAGTTCGTCATGGATGGGCGTCTCCTTTCGGTGAGCAGCCCGGCTGAGACAAGGCTACGCTTCCCCTGTATCACCGTGCAATCAACGTGCCACGAGGCGTATCGTGGTTTATGCCTCACAGTCATAGTCACCAGCCATCCAGGACCTTCGCGACGTCACCTCCAGTGGTGCGATCTCTCGCGTACGTACGAGGAGTTTCCGCAGTGCACCGATGACCCGCATGTTAGACTGCGGCTGATTGCGTGGCGTGAATGTGTGCCTCAGGGGAAACGGCCCACATTGGCAGATCGTTGTGAGTAGCGTGCTACTCAACACCACTGAAACGCTGCGCCATGCACATCACGCGCAGTAAGAGATCTCGTTGCGGGACGAGGCTGTCAACTGTGCAAAGGGGGAAGGCGGCATGATCGGCCTGCGTCAATTAGGCACGGCGTCAGGAACAGCAGCCGGTCGGCTCCACGCGTCGGTGCGCCGGTTCATCCCGCTCGTGGCGGGGCTTCCGCTGCTGTCCGAACTGGCCAGCGCGAAGAAGAATGACGCCCAGGACGCCTCTGACCC
>JALYWD010000721.1 GCA_030852885.1 Chloroflexota bacterium
TCGGATTTCCTGAGCTAGTGCGTATGCGCGGCCGAAGTCGCGCCGGAGATGGATCTGCCGCCAATGCCTGTCGTCAGCGCTGAACACTTGCGAGGGCTCTCTTGCTCTCTGCTCGCTTCCTGCGGAACCCCTGAAGATCAGGCCAGTGTCGTGGCCGACGGATTGGTCAACGCCAATCTCGCGGGCCACGATTCCCACGGGGTGCTGCGGTTGCCGGGGTACCTCGCCGGGGTAGCGCAACAGCACATTGTCCCGGGGAACCGCCCGGCTGTGATCTCCACATCAGGCGCTACCGCTGTGATTGACGCCAACCATGGTTGGGGGCAACCAGCCATGTGGTTGGCGACAGAGACGGTCCATGGCCTGGCCAGAGAGTTCGGCGTAGCTGTGGGAGTCGTACGGAACTCGTATCACATTGGGCGTGTCGCCCCCTATGTTGAATGGTTGGCGGCACGCGGCATCGTGGCCATTGCCATGGCCAATGCGGCGCCGGCAGTCGCGCCATTTGGGGGCAGCAAGCGCGTCCTGGGCACGAATCCGTTTGCCTGGGCGGTACCGCGCGATGAAGGCAAGCAACCCGTGTCCTTTGATGTCGCAACCGCGGGGATCGCGGAGGGCAAGTTGAGAGTTGCCCGTGCCAAGGGGTTGCCGGTTCCGGAAGGCAATCTGGTGGACCGAGAAGGCCTCCCAACCACCGATCCGCACGACTTCTACGCTGGCGGAGCGCTCTTGCCATTCGGCGGTCACAAGGGCAGCGGGTTCAGCTTGCTCGCTCAATTCCTCGGGCGCGGACTGGCTGGCCTGGATCCGTCGGCGTACGATGGTCCACGCGGTGTGAACGGCCCGATCATCATCGCTATCGATGTCTCTCGCTTCTCCGCGCTGGATGACTTCCGTGCCGAAATCGAGGCGCAATGCGATGTTGTCGGCTCCTGCCCGCCGCGTGAGGGTGTGGTCTCCGTGCGACTGCCGGGCGAACCAGAGCTGGCAACCCGCGAGGAACGTCTGCGCGACGGCGTCCCGGTGCCAGATTCCACCTGGCAGGAATTGCGCGACCTTGCCGCCGCGAAGGGGGTGAGCTTTCCAGACGTTGTCGCTCCGGCAAGCCCAAACCCATGACCAAGTCGTAGGGTTATTGCTGGTGGAAGTACTGTCTGCGCCCTCGCGGTGGCAGTCGTGAGTCATCTTGCTGAATACTCAGCGAGTCATACGCCTGACTCGACCAACAGGCGCTTCAGGACATTCAGGAGCATTCATGACTGATCCACAACCCCGCAAAGAAGAAGACTCCACTTCATCAAAGACTGGCCAACCTGCGAAGAAGGCGTCGAAGCCGCCCAAGCCGCGCAAGGTGGAGAAGCGACAAAAGGGACGCAAGGGGTAGTTCTACGACCCTCTTGCTCGGCAGTCCAGCCTAGACCGATTCCGCGTGGGCTGGAATCTTCGTGCGCGTTTTCGCCCAAATCTGCCGTCGGTCATACGACGGATGAATCGGCCAGCTCTCCTGGCTAGCTGTCTAGAATTACTCTGCGCCGTCGATCACGAGGCGAACGGAAGAGTCAGCAGGCATTGGTGGCCCCCCAGGGACTCGAACCCTGAACCCATGGATTAAAAGTCCACTGCTCTGCCATTGAGCTAGAGGGCCGTGCAGGAAGTATTCTCGCCGATGATGCGTGATTTGTGCAGGTAACCCTGGCTGGGACGAGTTGTGCGGGATTGCGTCGCGAAGCAGATGAGCCACCGCGCGATTCAGGGGCTCGCCCTGGCAACCGGAATTGCCGCCGCTGCTTACAAGATGCGCGCTCTGTCAATGTCAGGCGCGGTTGCCGCCACGCTTGTTGGCGCTTCTGTGCACGCCGGCACTGGCATGCGTGGCAGCGTTACCATGGTGTCGTACTTCGCCAGTGCGTCCATGCTCAGCCGGCTGCCCAGGCAGGGTGACCTGGTGCAGCAACGTGGGAATCGGCGCGACGCCGTCCAGGTCCTGGCGAATGGCGGGCCAGCAGCAGCGTTCTCGCTCTTGCACACCTCCTCTTCTCCTGCTCCGTCCAGCGACTTCGCGGCGACAGCGTTCTACGGGAGTCTCGCGGCTGCCGCGGCTGATACGTGGGCGACCGAGATTGGAACACGTTGGGGCGGGCAGCCGCG
>JALYWD010000256.1 GCA_030852885.1 Chloroflexota bacterium
GTGGCAGCCGCGAGGTGTATTTCCACGGCCACGGCCTGACAGATACGCCGATCTACCGCCGCGAGGAGCTTCCGGCCGGGTTCAGCGCCGACGGCCCGATGATCGTGGAGGAAGTCAGCTCAACGACTGTTGTGCATCCGGGCCAGACGATGCGGGTCCACCCATCCGGCGTGATGACGATCGACCTGTAGTCGCCAGATTCCCTACACAAGGAACACTGCATGGACACGCAAACCCAGAACACGATTGATCCGGTCACACTGAGCGTCATCAACAACGCCTTCGTGAACGTCTGCCGAGAGATGGGCACCGCCATGATGCGGACCAGCTACTCCCCCATCTTCAATGAAGGTCTCGATTTCTCCTGCATGATGTTCAACACGCGCGGAGACCTCATCGGGCAGGCGGAGTTCTGCCCGACCATGCTGGGTTCCTGCCAGTACGCCATGAAGTGGATGCTGGATGAGGTTGGCCTGGAAGCGTTCAACGAAGACGACGTCTACATCCACAATGATCCCTACCGTGGCCAGAACCACATGCCAGAGCACCTGGTGGTCAAGGCCGTCTTTCATGAGGGCGAGATCTGGGGCTTCGTCGGCAACGTGGCGCACGTCGGCGAGATCGGTGGTATGGCGCCCGGCTCGTTCGCAGCGGACGGTACGGAGGTGTACCAGGAGGGGCTGCGCCTACCGCCACTGAAGATCATGGACCGCGGCGAGTACGTGAAGGACATCTGGCGCGTCATCCTTGCCAACCACCGCACGCCCAAGACCTCCTGGGGTGACTACCACGCCATGATCGGCTCGCTGAACGTGGCCGAGGCGCGTGTGCATGAGCTGCTTGAGAAGTACGGCGCGGAGATGCTGACGGCGGCCTCCGACCAGCTTCTGGACTACTCGGAGCGCTTCATGCGCGCCGAGATCGCGGAGATGCCAGACGGCGTCTACTACGCGCAGGACCTGATGGAGGATGATGGCGTCACCCGTCAACCCTACTGGATGCGCCTGCGCCTCACGATTCGCGGGGATGAGGCGATCTGCGACTGGACCGACTCCGACGACCAGGCCAGAGGGCCCATCAACGCGACGTTCGTGGTGACGGCGGCGGCCTGCTACAGCGGGTTCCTGCACGTCGTCTCGAACGATATCCCGATCAACTCCGGCGCGTACCGCCCGATCCGGTTGGTGACACGCCCGGGCAGCATGATGAACGTGAAGCACCCTGGCCCATCGGTCGGCGGCAACACGGAAACGCACCCGCACATCCAGAATGTGGTGTTGCGCGCCCTCGCCGGCGCGGTGCCGGAGCGCGTGCAGGCTGGCGAAGGCGCGTCCTCCTGCAACTTCCTGTTCGGTGGCTTCCACCCGGAGTACGGGGACTACTACACGAACTACCACATTGAAGGCAGCGGCTGGGGAGGCACGATCGACCACGATGGCAACAACGTGCTCTGCCCGAACAACGGCAACTGCCGCAACACCCCGGTCGAAATCCTTGAGACGAAATACCCCTTCATCGTCGAGGAGTACCGGCTGCGGCCCGATTCGGCGGGCGCCGGCAAGTGGCGTGGTGGCCTGGCCAGCAGCCGCACATTCCGCGTCAACGCACCTGAGATCACCGTCAACGCGCTCTTTGACCGCACGCGCACGCACGGCCCCGGCATCTTCGGGGGCCTGGAAGGCGCCAGCGGCGGCATCTTCATCCAGCGCCCCGGCGATGAGGAGTTCCGCACCTTCTCCGAAGTTTTCGGCACCGTCTCGGACTCCAAGTTCACCCGCGTACCGGTCACCATGGGTGACCGCATCATCCTGAACTCAGCGGGAGGAGGTGGCTTCGGCAACCCCCTGGAGCGGCCGCGAGACCTGGTGGCGGAAGACGTGAAGCAGGGCTTCATCTCGGCGGAGTCCGCCCGCGAGTTCTACGGATATGATCCCGGGGCAGAGGCAGCAAGCGAGGAGCAGGCGTAATGGCAGAATGGCGCGAAAACGACGCCCTCTGGTACGAGGAGAAGATGCTGTTCTGCGCCACCAGTGGGCGCATGATTGCCAAGCACTTCCTGGCGGAGGAGATCCGCGACCGCACCCG
>JALYWD010000266.1 GCA_030852885.1 Chloroflexota bacterium
GTCAGCGCAGTCGCGGCGGGCGTTGGTGCTAGCGAGCGTCGGGGTTGCGCTTTCGCTTGCCGCGCCTATTGCAGAAGACACCGACGCTGCCCGCCGCCGGCAGGCGAGGCGGAAGAAGAACCGAAAAGCAGGCAAAGGCAAGCAGGGCGGACCGGGTAAAGGACAGTCTGGCGGCAAGGGGCCCCAAGGCGCACATCAGGGTGGTTGCAGACTGTCCGACGAGTGTCCGCGTGACCCTAAGACTGGAAATCCCGGATGCGTGTGCCCGGACGGGCTGTGTAGCTGCGGCGGGACATGCTGCAACAAGGGTTACGCGTGCTTTACTGGCGGCGAGCCTAAGCAAGAGGTGTGCTGCTTCGATGATGCCGGAGCAGTCGAAATTCCGCAGTGTGTGGATTTTGCTGTCTGTCCCGGTGCTGAAGAGCCACGTGATACCTGCTGCAAGTCCTCCGAATGCGTCAATGGTGTATGCAAGACGTTCACGCCCGGACGCTACCGCCGCAATCCCCGCTGAATCTCTCGTTCGATAACGACTTCCGCCGGCAGAGTTTGCGCCGCGCCAATTCGGGTAAGCTCAGCGTTCACGCCAGCTAGCCGGGCTGCGTATGCTGGTAGCCGCTGAATGCCGCTTTTCGCTCGCAACTGGTTGCTCGCGCTGACGAGTGAACGTGCGCCTGGCATATCGCCGGTGACGATCGATACCTCGGCCAGAGCATCAAGGCTAGCGGCGCAGCCCGGCATATCCCGGCTGCGCCACGCCAACTGCAGTGCGTCGGTGAGAATTATTCGTGCCGCCGAAACGTCCCCCATCACGAGGCGCGTTCGCCCCAGCAGCCCGAGCGCCGTTCCTCGTCGGGCGGGGTCGTTTGCTTCCTCCAGGTCACTAATCGACTCGAGCAGAAGTGACTCCGCTTCGCCAAGCTCGTTGTGAAGTAGGAGCGCCTCGGCCAGGTTCATGCGCTCGGTTCCCGCCATGTAGTCATTGCCGGTCTCCTGCCAGATACGCAAACTCTCGCGAAACCCGGTGATGGCTTCCGTGAGATTGCCTGTCATGGCTGAGACCACGGCCAGCGATTGCCGGGCGTAGCCAATTCCGGAAAGGTCGTTCACAGATGTAAAGATGTGGAGGGCTTCAGCGAGGACGGGCCCGGCGTTTCCCATGTCCCCCCGCAGATAACTCACGACGCCGAGGTCCAGCAGTGCACCAGCGGCTCCCTGCCGATCACCCAGGGCGGACCAGACGTCGTGCGCTTCCTGATGTAACGCGCGGGCGCGGTTGAGGTCGCCTTCCGCGCGAGCGATGACGGCCAGGCCGGTCAGAGCGTCAGCGACGCCGCTGGCGAAGCCCTCGGAGCGAAAGACCTCAAGCGCGCGTTCCTGAAAGTTGCGAGCGGCCGGCAGGTCGCTCTGGGCCTCGGCCAGGAGGCCAGCGGCTGCCAAGGCACGTCCGAGGTCCAGGGACGTCTCGCTGCCAGCGTTCGCGATAGCGCTTTCCAGCCACTGCCGGCCTTCCGTTGTATGCCCACGAATCCACCAGAAGTCGGCCAGCATCGTGGCGAGCCTGAGCATGTCCTGAGATTCGGCCCCGCCCTGATCGCGAAGTGAACGCAGCGCCGACCGGTAGTTGTCGAGGTCCTCCTCAAAGGTCGCCGCGAGTTCTGGTTGGTTGGTGACCTCGAACCATTCCGACGCTTCGGCGATGGCGAGGTAGGCGTGCGCGTGGGCGAGACGCAGGGCGGGCGCCTCTGGCAGCGACCGGAAACATTCGAGCGCGAAGTCGTGGATGGTTGACAGCATCTCCCAACGGTCCGAGCCGTCCTCTCCCGGCACGTTGCGGATCAGGCTTTGCTCCCGCAGGTTGTCAAGGGCCGCGAGAGTCTCTTCCGGGTTGAAGTACGTGCGGAGGGTTTGTGCTGCGCCGTGGGTGGTGAATCCCGGAGCCATGGCGGCGAGACGTGCGAAGGCCGTGCGTTCATCCGCTGTGAGCAGATCGTAGCTCCACTGGATGGCGCCCCTGAGCGTCTGCTGGCGGGCCGGCAGATCGCGAGCACCGCCGGTCAGGAGAGTGAGGCTGCGGTCAAGACGGGCCAGGAGGGCATCTGGCGCGAGAACGCGAACGCGGGCCGCGGCAAGTTCAATCGCGAGGGGCAGGCCATCCAGACGGTCACAGATGGTGACGACATCGCGCACGTTCTCTGGCGTCAACTCGAAACCGGGAC
>JALYWD010000276.1 GCA_030852885.1 Chloroflexota bacterium
TGGATGTTGCGCAACTCCTGGAGAACACCGGCGTGATGGCGTATGACGGCGCCATCGCCTCCATCAAGTCCGGGGACCTGCAAACCACCGGTGCCACCATCGCGACGGTCGAGGCGCGGCACGCCTCGTTCCTGAACTTCATCAATGGGGACAGCCCCTTCCCGGCGGCGTTCGATACCCCGAAGACGCAGGAAGAAATTCTCGCGGCCGCTGGCGGCTTCATCGTCGCCTGCGCCTAGCCCCTTTCACCTGGCACGATTGCGCCGAACGGCCCTCACCCCCAACCCCTCCCGGTGCGCGGAGAGGGGAGCCGACGGGCCACCCGCAGGCGGGAATCTGGCGCAACCGCGCCGAATCTGACGCGAACATCCGGGACAAGAAGCCCCTCTCCCGCGCATCGGGAGACGGGTTGGGGTGAGGGCCACGGGCTGGAGTGCAGCCAGTCTGGGGAACAAGACTGCTCTATGATTCTCGTCGCTGGCCAGCGTTTCAGCACGCCACACAGGGCGAATGCACCTTCAGGAAGAGCTATGTCCGCACCGCGCCACACCTCGTTGATCCCGGTCCCGGCCGAGATATGCTCAGCGCGCCTGCTCCTGCGGCCCCTGCGGGAAGCCGACGCCGGGCAAGTCTTGGCCGCCATCGAGGAATCGCGCGAGCACCTTGCGCCGTGGCTCTCGTGGCCGCCCACCATCCAGCACCTGGACGATGCACGCGAGCTCTGCATTCGCTGGGCGGCCAGATGGACCTTGCGCACTGACCTGGGCCTTGGGATGTTCAGCCTGGATGATGGGCGCTTCCTGGGCGCAACCGGGATGCACGACCCCAACTGGGCGTTGCGCAGCTTCGAGATTGGCTATTGGCTGCGCACCTCGGCAGTCGGCGCGGGCTACGTCACGGAAGCCGTGCAACTGCAAACCGTCCTGGCCTGCGAGGTGCTGGAAGCCCGGCGCGTCGAGATCCGCTGCGACCCGCTCAATCTCCAGAGCCGGCGCGTCCCCGAGCGCCTCGGCTTTGCGCTGGAAGGTCACCTGCGCAACGCCTGGCTCGATCCCCTCGGCAACGTGCGCGACACCCTGGTTTTCGCCGCCACACCGCAGGACTATCCATGCCTCAAGGAAGCGTGGCGAGCGACAGCGGAATGGATCAGGCCACAGGCAGCGGGATCGAGCGCAGCCGATCAGGGCACCCTGCGGGTGACGTTTGCCGCGCGCGCATGATCCGACCTGAGAGACACGAGCGAATGCGTGAGGCGCCGTAATGCCGCGGGACGATGTACCGGAGAGCGCGGCCGCCGGGACCTACCGCTGCTTGCAGTGGAGTTCGCCCGGCGAGCTCACTCCGTCGTGTCTCGAGCGAATTTCGGGCGCGCGTGGCACGTTATCTCTTCTGCACACCGCTGTAGTCATCTGACAATCGGCCTGACGCTATTGCAGAGTTGATAGCGCCAGTAACTGCTCATGAATCTGGCCTGGAGACCAGCGGGCCAGTTCTGTAATGGGATGCAGGCGCACCAGTTCTGAAACGAGGCGCCAGCGGAACCCCAAACAGATCACAAAGAGCCGGGGTGATGTCGTCGATGGTCGCCTGCACCTGCACAGCAGCGCCTGACAGAATCGGAGCAATGGCCGGGAATCGAGCAAGTGCCGATGGCAAGTGCTCAGGATTGCCGTGACGACCATCGGTTAGCGGGCGGGCAGTCCTCGGCCTCATCCCAGACGCGCAGGAAATCCGGAATGAGGTCCACGACCGGTGGCATCTGCCCCAAATCCTCGGGTCGCACATCAGCGATTCTCGCGCGTCAATCACCAGGGCTACTCCCGGCTGTCTGACGACGCGTTGCCCAGGGAGCATGTCTCCAGCTAAGCGCAGCCAGACCAACGCAGAAGGCCACGAGGTAGCCCAACGTGAACGCGAGAGGCCAGTGCCAGAGATAGGGTCCGGCAGCGCCAATCAGCCAGGCTACCGCGCCGAGCAGCACCAGGCCGAGCCACCCGATGGGGCTGGCATTCCAGCGCAGCGCGATGGTGACCACGAGTTGCACCGTGGGCAGTACGAGCAAGAGGTCATAAGGGTCCTGGGCAACGACACCGATGGGGAGGGAGAGGAGCGCGGCAACGACCCCAAAGCGCCAGTCACGAACGCGCAAGGCGAGGTAGGTGCAGATGGAGCTCATGACCATGAGGGCGATGAGGACCTGACCGAGGAGAGGCATCGCATGTCCTTCCGTTGCAGTTGCCATCTACTCGGATAGTATTCGCCATTCCAGGCACATCAGCCGGTAAGCCGGTTGGGGATACGGCCAACTTCCGGGACTTCTGGGCATCTGACATTCCCCGGTACCTACCGTCCTCACGTAATGATGGTTCGCAGGCAGTGTCGCCAGGGCGCCTACCGCGTTGTTGTTGCTCGCCGCGGCATGACAAGGCCCGATAGAAGGTTGAGCAGCAGGAGGAGAAATCCCATGGCGCTCGCGACGGCCGCGACCTGCGCTGCTACACCAACCTGCTCCGGCGTCCGCACCGTATAGCCTGCTCGCACAACGAGGCCTTGCGCAATATCCTGGCTGTAGCGCCACGCGACGTAGGCGGCCCATGCCAGACAAACGCTTGCCGTCGCGGTACAGACGATAACGAGCCAACGGCGGCGCGCAAACAGCCCGATGCTGAGGGTAATGATGGTCAAAGCGCCTGCGCCACGCGCCAGCCAATCCCAGCCTGCGGCATCACGTATCCAGGCACGAGGGGAAGAGGCGCCCTCAGTCCAGACGGTCCGCCCGTTCAACGAGAGGACAATCAAGAGGAGGGCACATCCAATACACAGCGCACTGACGAGGACCTGCGCGTACCGCCAGCCGACAGGAAGTGCTTGCCGCATATTCTGCTCCTGGTCATCGTGCCAGCGTTCCCGCCACCGGTGCAGCCGTCGCTTGTCTACCAGATGGCATCTGCTCTTCGCTCGTTCCGGTCGCCAGCAAGCCAGATCACGCACAGGCCGAGGGTAGCCACCACGCCGGCCACCGCGACAGCCGTGAAAAACCAGGGGGCCTGGGCCGGAGCAACTGAGCGTGCCGAGGCGAACGTGTTTCCCGCGAAATCACCCAGGGGGCTGGTGTATTGGCTGGACGCGCCGTAGAACCAGACCTTGCCGTGCATCTGCGCCCAGACCGAGACGCCAGCGACCAGGCACGTCAGCCCGAACACTCCAATGGTCGCCAAGAACGCCAGGAGTGGGATCGCCAGGCGCGTCCCCGAGTTGAGGGCAATCAGGAGACCGAGAAGCGCGATGACGCCGCAGAAGGTCGTGACCAGGTTGTAGACCGCGCCCTCGGTGACGGTTTGCTTGCGCCAGACCCAGGTCGTGCGGTCGCCCGCGAAGCCGAACAGGAGGAGGACTGCGCACGTCACCGCGATACGACGCAAGATCGTTTCAAGCATCATTAGGGGTCACAGTGCTCGGCGCGCGCTGATGGGTTCACGCATCGCACGCTGCTCTTCGCGGTCTCCCCAGAGCCACGTCAACGCCAGGCCCAGCGTGGCCATCGCCCCCAGGACCGCCAGGAAGGTAAAGATGAAGGGTCCCCGAGCGGGATGGGCGACGTACCCCTCATAGTCCCCGGCGAAGGACCATGCCCCATAGAACCAGATTTCGCCTTGTAGCCGGGCCCACACACTGATACCGGAAACGTAGATCGACAG
Source organism: Chloroflexota bacterium (assembly GCA_030852885.1). Taxonomy (GTDB): domain Bacteria; phylum Chloroflexota; class Chloroflexia; order Thermomicrobiales; family UBA6265; genus JACCXM01. The sequence goes on from JALYWD010000276.1 coordinate 3,699, forward strand.
GCCAAAGACGGCAATGGCCGGTAGCAGGCTGAGGACGGGGATCACCACACGCGGCCGGGTGTTTAGCGCGACTGCCAGGGCAATGAGTGCCGCGATTCCGGAGATTGTGGCGACTGCGTTGTAAAGCCCGGCGTCAATGATGCTCGATGGGGCCTTGAATCGGTTATTCACCCACGAGGAGCGATCGCTGAAAATGCCTGGCAGTATCAGGAAGCCACTCCAGAGAGCGACCCGTCCCAGGATGAGTCCGTCCAGCACGCGCGGCTCCCTCTCGATCGTAGCTGGTTGCATGTGTTATCACGGTGCAGCGGTTCCGTCGCACCATAAGAGACGTTCGTGCGGGGAGATCTGTTCCGGGGAGGCGCCGCGACGCCTTGTACTCGAACGCACTGGCTCCGCGGCCCGTGGATCGTGGCCTGGTTAGTCATGTTCGCCAGGTATATGCCGGCAATGGCCGTCAGATCGCCCTGCTCTATGCACCGGCTCAGCGCCACCGCGCATGCCAGTCGATTGCCCCCTCTATAGTTGCTTGCGCTCATGAGTGGACGCATCCGGAGCCGGAGGGGCGAGCATGGTGAATGAATCCGCGCCCGGTGATTACGATGGGCATCCCATCGTCAACATCGTGGGCGAACGCGTGGCGCTGGGGCCGCAGCGACGTGACCTCCTGCCCACCTATCAGCGGTGGATCAACGACTTCAGCGCCCTGCGCACGCTCGGTGGGGTTGCCCCTGGCCCCACAACGCTGGAGCAAGAGGTCCGCTGGTATGACGTGCAATCGCCCACGGAGGTGCGGTTCACAATCTACGAGCGAGCTGCGTGGCGGCCGATCGGGACCACCGCACTGCACGGGATTGACTACCGCAACCAGACGGCAATCTTCGGCATCTTCATTGGAGAGGCGGAGGCGCGTGGGAAAGGGCACGGAACAGAGGCTACCCGGCTGACGCTCGACTATGCCTTCACCGCGCTCGGCCTGCACAGCGTGATGCTCACCGTGGCCGAGTTCAACCTGGCGGGGCAGCGCGCGTACGCGCGGGCTGGCTTCCGCGAATGCGGCCGCCGTCGTCAATGTCGCTGGCTGGCCGGCCGCCTCTGGGATGAGCTTTCCATGGACTGCCTGGCGACCGAATTCGAGAGCCCCGTGCTGGCCCAGGTCTTTGTGCCAGAC
>JALYWD010000306.1 GCA_030852885.1 Chloroflexota bacterium
CCTCCTTGCGGTTGGCCCACCGGCTTCGGGTGTTGCCAGCTTTCATGACGTGACGGGCGGTGTGTACAAGGCCCGGGAACATATTCACCGCAGTAATGCTGACCTGCGGTTACTAGCGACTCCGACTTCACGCGGGCGAGTTGCAGCCCGCGATCCGAACTGAGACCGGGTTTGGGGGATTCGCTCCGCCTCGCGGCTTCGCGACCCATTGTACGCGCCATTGTAGCGTGTGTGTAGCCCTGGATATAAAGGCCATGCTGACTTGACGTCATCCCCACCTTCCTCCGGTTTGCGGCCGGCAGTCCGTCTAGATCAATTCAACTAGACGCGGGGGTTGCGCTCGTTGCGGGACTTAACCCAACACCTCACGGCACGAGCTGACGACAGCCATGCAGCACCTGTGTGGCACCCTCGAAGGCCCCGTGGTTTCCCACGTCTGCAGCCACATGTCAAGCCTCGGTAAGGTTTTACGCGTTGCGTCGAATTAAACCGCACGCTCCGCCGCTTGTGCGGGCCCCCGTCAATTCCTTTGAGTTTTAGCCTTGCGGCCGTACTCCCCAGGCGGCAGACTTCCCGCGTTAGCTCCGGCACGGAGGGGGTCAACTCCCCCCACGCCTAGTCTGCATCGTTTACTGCGTGGACTACCGGGGTATCTAATCCCGTTCGCTCCCCACGCCTTCGCGCCTCAGCGTCAGGGACGACCCAGCTGGCCGCCTTCGCCACGGGTGTTCCGCCTGATCTCTACGCATTTCACCACTACACCAGGCATTCCACCAGCCCCTATCGCCCTCAAGCGGTGCAGTCCACGACGACCCTCCCTGGTTAAGCCAGGGGCTTTCACGCCATGCTTACACCGCCGCCTGCGCGCGCTTTACGCCCAGTAACTCCGGACAACGCTCGGACCCTACGTATTACCGCGGCTGCTGGCACGTAGTTAGCCGGTCCTTCTTCCTCAGGTACCGTCAGTGCTTCTTCCCTGAGAAAAGTGGTTTACACCCCGAAAGGCGTCATCCCACACGCGGCGTTGCTCCGTCAGGCTGTCGCCCATTGCGGAAGATTCCTTGCTGCTGCCTCCCGTAGGAGTCGGGGCCGTGTCTCAGTCCCCGTGTGGCTGGCCGTCCTCTCAGACCAGCTACCGATCGTCGCCACGGTAGGCCGTTACCCCACCGTCTAGCTAATCGGCCGCAGGCCCCTCCCAAGGCGACTCTTTCGAGCCTTTCCTCACCAATCCTCCGATCAGTGACCTCATGCGGAATTACCCGGTGTTTCCACCGGCTATCCCCCACCTCGGGGCAGGTTGCCCACGTGTTCCGCACCCGTCCGCCGCGTAAGTGATCCGAAGATCACCCCGCTCGACTTGCATGCATTAGGCACGCCGCCAGCGTTGATCCTGAGCCAGGATCAAACTCTCCACCATTGTGGTTGCTGTTTTACTGTCTGTGCTGACAGGGTTCAGACCCCCCGAGTTGCCCCGGGCGCCTGGTCGATCATCCCGAAAGATGACCGGTGTGTCGTAGACCACGACACCAAATCTCTTACGCTGACATGTGCTTGGAACGCAAAACAGAAAACATCACCCCACCCCGCCACCGTATCGCTACGCCGCCGGCCTGGAGATCCGCCCTCCGCTCGCTCCGTCTTCGGCAGATGTATCGCCACAGAGTGTTCTGTGCTCGCCAAACTGCCAGCTTGTCAAGGTATCCCGATGGACGATTTCGCAAGCCATTGGTGCTGCAAGAGGTCCAGGCTCTTGGCCTGTCCGCCGCATCACCGGCCCGCAAGGTCCATCCAGGGGGTCGCCCTCGTTCAAGGGCTTGCAGACTTTACTCGCTCCAGCGCCGTCTGTCAAGACCCGCTGGAGCCCCTGGTACCGAATCCGGTACGTTCGGCGAATTCGCATCCGCCTCGGGAGTCTGCCTCAAGCCGCGATCTCTCAACCGCAACCTGACTATCTTATCACGGCTCCGGGTTATTGTCAAGCCCTTTGCCGAAGCGCTGTGCAAACCGATCTCGGCGCCTGTCTCCAGGTCGCGTCGCTCGGTGTTCCTCGTTTCCGAAGTCCGTTTTGCGCAACCCGCAGATAATGCCATACGCATATGCGGATGTCAAGGGGTTGCTCGCCGGCATTTTCTCGCCGCACGGACTGCGAACATCCTCTCAACTTTCTATAATCCCGCCGCGCACTGTGCGGTCGATTGCGGGGAGATGCAACATCATGAAGCCGGTCATCGGCATCACCACAACACCTTTCGTGGAGCCTCAGGATCACGGTACGTTTCGCCGCTATCTCGTCTCCGTTCCCTACGTCCGCGCGGTCGAGGCCGCCGGCGGCCTGGCGCTCATTCTGCCGCCGCAGTCTGATGCCGCGCCCGGATTGGCAAACATGATCGACGGCCTACTCCTGACCGGCGGCGCCGACATGGCCCCTGAGCTGTATGGCGATGCCACGCTGCACGAGGCGACCTACGGCGTGGACGCGGAACGTGACAGCTTCGAGCTGGAGCTCTTTGCCGCGGTCATGGCGCAAGAGAAACCCATCTTCGGGATTTGCCGGGGCATCCAGGTCATGAATGTCGCCCTCGGTGGCACGCTCATCCAGGACCTCCCGGCACAGCACCCGGGCGCCACCGACGTTGGGCACCGCCAACACGAGCGGGGCGTCGTGGCCTCCGAGCCAAGTCACCGCGTCTCGGCCGTGCTGCCGGATCTTCTGCCCATCTTCGACGGCGATTCCCTGCCCGTGAACTCTTTCCACCACCAGGCCATCCTTGAGATAGCGCCGCCGCTCTGTGCCGCCGCGACCTCACCCGACGGTCTGGTTGAGGCCGTCGTCATGCGGGACCGCAGTGACGTGTTCGGCGTGCAGTGGCACCCAGAGCTGATGTTCGACACCCATGACGAGCACCTGCGCCCCTTCAGGCTCCTCGTCAATGCGGCCGCCGCGAAAAAGCTGGCAGCCGCAGTCCGCTAATCGGGAGAATGACGAAAGCACAAAGCGGGGCCGGCGAAATGCCGGCCCCCCTTTTGTGGTGCACGCTGTCGCAGGGACAGCCTACGCGACTGCCGCCACTGGCTCCTGGCCTGCGGTAATCGGCTCCGCGAACTCGAGTTCCTCCCTGATTCCCGGCCTCCGGTTGATGAAGTCCTGCGGCATCGCAGCCGTCAGCACGTCATCCATCGTCTCTGCCAGGACGAAGGTCATCTCCTCGCGCAGCTCCTCCGGCAGATCATCCAGATCCGCCTCATTGCGCTTCGGCAAGACGAAGGTCGATACGCCCGCGCGCCGCGCCGCCAACGCCTTCATCTTGATGCCACCCACCGGCAGCACCTGCCCCCGCAGCGTGATTTCACCGGTCATCGCCACGTCCTCACGCACCGGCACTCCACTCAGGAGTGAGACCAGCGCGGTGGTCATGGCCGTTCCAGCGGAAGGCCCATCCTTCGGGATAGCGCCGGCCGGCACGTGGAGGTGGATATCCGACTCCTTGAAGAAGTCAGGATCGATGCCCAGGTCGTGCGCCCGGGAGCGCACAAAGGACATCGCCGCCGTCGCGGATTCACGCATCACATCGCCAAGCTGGCCGGTCACGGTCAGCGAGCCCTTGCCCGGCATGCGGGAGGCCTCGATGAACATGATGTCGCCGCCCACACTCGAGACCCCGACGCCAATGGCCACGCCTGGCTGCTCGGTGCGCTGTGCGCGCTCCTCGTAGTAGTGCCGCGGCCGGCCCAGGTACTCGCGCACCTCGTCTGGACCGACGACCAGGCTGAACTCCCGCCCTTCGGCCTTGCGCGTCGCAATCTTGCGCGCCACCGTCGCGATCTCTCGCTCGAGGTTACGCACGCCAGCCTCACGCGTGTAATTCTGGATGAGGAAGGTCAAGCCTTCACCGGTCCAGTCCAGGTCCACGTCCGCCAGGCCGTGAGCCTTCACCTGCTTCGGGATCAGGAAGCGCTGGGCGATGGCCTGCTTCTCCTCATCCGTGTAGCCACTAAGCTCCAGGATCTCCATGCGGTCCCGCAGCGGCGCCGGAATCGTATCCAGCAGGTTGGCCGTCGCGATGAACATCACCTTGGACAGGTCAAAGGCCACATCCAGGTAGTGATCACGGAACGAGTTGTTTTGTTCCGGATCGAGTACCTCCAGCAGCGCCGACGAGGGATCACCCCGCCAGTCGTTGCCCAGCTTGTCCACTTCATCCAGCACGAATACGGGATCATTGGACCCTGCGCGGCGAATCGCCTGGATGATGCGCCCAGGCATGGCGCCGACGTATGTGCGGCGGTGACCCCGGATCTCCGCCTCATCTCGCACGCCACCGAGTGACATGCGCGTGAGCTCACGGCCAAGCGCGTGGGCAATCGACTGCGCCAGGCTGGTTTTGCCGACACCCGGAGGGCCAACGAAGCAGAGGATCGGCTCGCGAGACAGCGAGGTATCTTCCTCGCCAGCCTCGGCCGCCGCCGCCTGCTTCAGCTTGCGCACGGCCAGGTACTCCAGGATGCGGTCCTTGATCTTCTCCAGATCATAGTGCTCGTCATTCAGGATCTGGCGCGCCTTGGCGACGTCGATCTCATCCTCGGTGCTCTTGTTCCATGGCAGCGTGGTCAGCCAATCAAGGTAGGTCTTGATGACGCCATACTCAGCCGCCGCCGGCGGCAGCTTGCTCAGGCGGTCCAGCTCGCGCCGGGCCTCCTTCAGCGCCTCCTCCGGCATCCCGGATTCATCGATCTTCGTGCGCAGTTCGGTGACCTCGGCCTCGGTCTCCGAGCCCTCACCCAGCTCGCGCTGAATCGCCTTCAGTTGCTCGCGCAGGTAGAACTCGCGCTGGTTCTTCCCCAGCTCTTCCTGCACGTCGCTCTGAATCTTCTTGCCCAGCTCGAGCACGTCGAGTTCCTTCAGGATGAAGGTGTTCAGCGTGGCAAGCTTGTCGCGGACGGAGTCGACCTCCAGCAGGTGCTGGCGCTCTTCGGCGTCCATGCGCAGGTTGGTTGCCACCAGGTAGACCAGGTGACGCGGGTCATCCACGTTCAGCGCGGCGGTTACCAGTTCGTCAGGCATGTGCGCCACCAGGGAAACCAGCCGCTGGAAGAGCTCCAGCGTGTTCCGGGTCAACGCCTCAACCTCAACAGACTCTTCGATGACCTCCGGTGCGCGCTGCACCCGCGCAACCAGGTACGGCTCCTCCTGGATGAACTCCAGGACGCGCATGCGTTCGTTGCCCTGGACCGCGAGACGCACGGTGCCGTCAGGCACGCGCATCATCTGGTGGATGGTCGAGATGGTGCCTACCTCGTAGACATCATCCGGGCCCGCGCCTTCGAGTTCGGCGTCCTTCTGCATGACCAGCGCAACCGTGCGGTCACCAGACATCACCTCATCAATGAGGCGCAAGGAACGCGCTTGCGCGGCAGCCAGCGGCACGACGGTCAACGGGAACACCACGGTGCCGCGCAGTGGCAGCACTGGCAGTTCCAGCACCTCGTTCTCATCCGCGATTTCGCGGAATTCTGCTTCCGATTCCGCCTGTGCCAGGTCGTTTGCAGCCGCTGGCAACTCGATGACGGTCGTATCCTGTTCTTCCACTTTTTTCCTTCTGCTGGCGCGAGGCTTCTTTTCGGTCTGGTCAGTCATGGTTATTGCCCTCCTCGCTGGGCGACAGCGGGCTGATAGCGCGAGCCGGACATTACCGGTGCGGCCGTAACCCGGGGAAGTTGCACGGTCAGGAATCCATCCTGGTAATCGGCGGTTGCCTCGCTCGCCAGCACGGCGAACGGCAGGTAGGTCACCACTTCAAAGGCGCCGTACCGAATACGTGACTCGTGATAGACGTGCGGGACGCGCGGACGCTCGATGCGCCGCTCGCCCTGGATGATCAAGTGATCACCCTCCACCCGGACTGCCGTTTCCTCGGAAACCAGCCCGGCGATTTCAGCGCGGACAACGAGATGATCCTCGGTCTCGAAAACTTCGACTGGAGGGCGCCATGGGGCGACGCATTCCTGCCGCTGTCTCACGAGTGCCTGCGCGATGTCAAACGCCATTTCAATGTCAACTGTTGATCGCGCGGGTCGAGCAGGACGCACCCGCCGCAAGAGAATCATTCCGTTGCCCTTCCAAGGTTCCTGTTTGTGCCATGCGCCCGCCGACAACGGAACCAGTAGTGGTCAGTAGACGCGTTCCAGGCTTGTCAGGACTCCGCCTAGATCGTGCCACTAGTATACACGCGTGTGCAATACCTTGCTACGTTCCGTATCAACTTACTGATAGAACGCGAGCCGGCACGCAGCGGTTCCCTCCTGCGGTGCACGCCAAACCCGTGCCGTCTCGAACCTGCCCGGCAACTTCGTTCGGTAGACACGACGCGAAGGAAGATCTCCCACAGGGCCAGAGGGAATGTTTCGACCTGGGTGATCGACTTGAGCTCAATGTGTTGGACTACCCAGGACTAGAGTGTGCCCAGCACGGCTCAGGATGCGTAGAAGAGCACGCCAACCATCACCGCCCATGCGCCCAGCGCAATCAGCAGTGGCCGATCCGTGACCAGCATGGCCTCGGGAGCCCCGCCATCCCCCCGCCGGTACAGCAGGAAGAGGTAGCGGAAGATCCCGTACGCCACGAGGGGAATCGTGAGCATCAGGCGATGATCTCGCGGCACCGATTCCGCATCGAAGGTGTACAGGCCATAGACCAGCAGTGAGCCCATCGCCGTAATCGCTACGCATTGGTCCAGCAGGGCTGGCGTGTAGTGCTCCAGGTTGCGGCGGTGATCTCGCGCCTCCGGGAGCGAAAGGAACTCATGCCGCCGCTTGCCGAAGGCAATGAGCAGCGCCAGCAACATGGTGCAGATCAGCAACCACGGTGAGATGGTGACTTCCACCGCCAGCGCGCCAGCCGCCGCCCGGATCACGAACCCGGCGGCGATCACGCAGACATCCAGGATCACGACGCGTTTGAACCAGAGGTTGTATCCGGCCATCAGCAGCGCATACGCCAGGATGGCAAGGAAAAATGGCAGGCCCAGGGCCAGGGAGCAGACCAGGGAGGTGGCAACCAGCAACATCCCGGCTGCCAGCGCACGCCGCGCCGCGATCTCGCCTGAGGCAATTGGCCGCAGACGCTTCAGGGGATGGCGCTGATCCGCCTGTTGGTCAACAACATCGTTGATCAGGTAGAAGCCACTGCTGACGATGCAGAACAGGATGAACGCAAGCGTTGCTTGTGCGAACGCCAGCGGATCGAGCAGCTTGCCGCCAAAGACGAGGCCGGCAAAAACGACGCCGTTCTTGATCCACTGCGTCGGCCGCAGCGCACGCAGCCACGCGCCTGCCTGCCGCCCGGCTACGGCGATGAGGGGAGCGATATCGCCACCCGGGATCACCCCGGCTTGAGCGCCTCTTCCTGGAACTGCCCGGCGGCGTTCCAGAGAATCCAGCCACTCACACCCATCGCCTCGGCTGCATCGATCTGGGCGCGCACGCGGTCCGGCCCATAGGCTGAGTACCCCTCCAGGGGGTAATCGAAATCCTGGAGCCACGGCCGCATCTTCTTGATCGTCCCCGGCATGAATTCCTGGGACCGTTCCAGGGTATAGGTCACCGTCTCGGCGGGGAAGTCGTTCGGGTGCCCATCGACCGGGATGTTCCCTCGCTCATAGTGCGACGGGTAGATCATCAAGCTCACGTAGTCAGCGAGCGGTGTCAGGTCCTGCAATGTCTGGCCGATGCCCTGGTCATCACCCATGAGCGCGATGATGGGGAAGAGATCGATCGAGAACACGCCGCCCGCATCGTGAACGCGCTGAGCTCCAAGTGCGACCGCGCCGGTAATCGCTTCGCGGCGCAGCGCTTCGGTGTAGTCGTTGCCAAATTCCGCCGTGGTCAGGTCGCCGTCGGACGGGAACCGGATGTAGTCGTACTGGACTTCATCAAATCCCATGAGGATCAGTTCTTCCGCCAGATCCGCGTTCGCTTCCCACAGTTCCGGGTAGAACGCGTTGACCCACGGCGAACCATTCATGTCCAGCCACGGCTGGCCGGTAACGTCGTCCATCACCGAGAGGTCCGGACGCCCGGCCGCAACCACGGGGTCCTTGAACACCACCATGCGGGCAATGGCATAGAGGTTCCGCTCGTGCATGTCATTCAGGATCGACTGCATGTCGAGGACTGGCGTCACCATGTTCGGAATACTCTGGAAGAAGGGGACCTGGGTGTCGTAGTAGATGGTGTCCTGCTTGACATCGATGACGATGGCATCAATCTCGGTTCGCTCAGCCAGGTCGAGCATGGCGTTCCAGCGCTCGGGCTCGCCCAGGACACCCATGTTGGCGTAGAGCGACTTGACCATCTCGGTCTGGAGTTGCGCTGAGACCTGGCGGCTGGCATCGACCGGCAGCGTCTGCGTGGTAAAGCCCGCCGCCACGACCGAGATCTCCTGGACATCCGTCCCGCCCACCAGCCGGAACGATCCATCAAGGCCGCTCACGGTTTCCGCCGTGCCATTGGTCGCGGCAATGCGCGCGTCCGGCACCGCCTGCCCCGTGACATCAAGCACCGTGCCCGTCACGACCGTGGGAGCCATCGCCATTTCGATGCTGGTCTTCTGCTCAATGGGAACTTCGGAGGTCCCATAGTCCGCGGAGGAGACGCGCAGCGTGGCTCCCTCCGGCACGCCGTCGAAGGTGAATACCCCGTCGGCGTTGGTCGTTGCCTGCAGTTCGCTGCCATTTGGGGCCACCACGCTCACATTGGCCCCGGCTATCCCGGCCGAAGTGCCAGAATCGGTGAGCTTGCCGGTGAGGACGTTGGGCCGCAGGCCAATCTGCCACTCACTCGGCCCACCCCTGGCCAGCGTTGTACGCACGCCTTCGTAACCGGGAGCGGAAACCTCGACAGCAACGGATTCGGCCGTCAGCGGCACAGGCTCGAAGCCATCAGGCGTGGCGCCCACCGGCGCGCCATCCGCCAGCACGGTTACGTCGGGAATGGGCTGGCCGGTGTAGCGGTCCGCTACGATCAGGCGCACCTGCGGCGTCCCTGCAAACTGGGAGCGCAAAATGGTGGCGCCCAGCAAGATGAGTGGCACGAGGAAGAAGGCCAGGCTAATCGGCCAACTGAGGCGCGAAAGCGGCCCGCCACCGGATGACGCAGGCTTTCGGCTCGGTCGTCCCGGCACTGCCTGAGGCTGGCCGGATCCCCGGCCGAAGCGAACTGTTGATGATCTGGATGCCATGTAGATGCCCGGGCTGCGCCAATGCGCAACGTTGTGTCATGTCCCGGCACAACGCCGGCACCTCGGGGCGGGGAGCGGCTGCCCAATCAGGTCTGACGCGCACACCGCTCGCCGAGTGTATCACACGCCATACGTCCCAATCGGGTCAGTGGTGGAGCCTCACAGCCGCCCCTATACTCCTGGGTGACGTAGGCCGATGTAACCCGGCGCGTCGGTATGAGGTGGATACAGGGCCTATTGATGGTAGATATCCGGACGCGCGGCGTCTTTGCAACCATGCGGCCGGAACTGGATCGCGTCGAGGCGCGTCTCGAGTCCGCGGCCCATGTCGACTTCCCCGGCGTCGCGGAGTTAGTGCTTGGCCTGGTGCAGTCTGGCGGCAAGCGCCTGCGCCCCTTGATCCTGCTCCTGGCAGGCCGCACCTTCGATGCTGATGTGGAGACGCTGGTCACGGCCGGCGCGGGCGTGGAGCTGCTGCATACGGCCTCATTGGTCCATGACGACACCGTAGACCGCGCGGCATTGCGCCGGGGGCGGCCCACGCTCAACAGCGTTCTCCCCAACGGCGCCGTCATCATGTTAGGCGATTTCCTGTTTGCCCAATCCGCCATGCTCGCCGCGGCAACCGATAGCCCGCGCGTGGTCCGGGTGTTTGCCAGCACGCTCGCGGATATCTGTGATGGGCAGTTGCGCGAGATGTTTGGAGCGCACCGGCTGGATCAGACGCAGCAGGAGTACGAAAAGCGTATCTATGGCAAAACGGCGTCGCTCTTTGCTGGCGCGGCCGAAATGGGCGCTATTATCGGCAGCTCCTCGGAGGCCGATATCTGTGCATTGCGCCAGTACGGGTCAGACGTCGGGATGGCCTTCCAGATCGTGGATGATGTGCTGGACCTGCGCGAGGGGGAGCAGCAACTTGGCAAGCCCGCGGGTCATGACCTGACGCAGGGCACCGTGACATTGCCCACGATCATCTACGCGGCCGGGCTGGCGCCTGACTCCTCCGCCATGACGCGGCTGACTGAGGTTGTGAACGGGGACACGCCTGACCAGGTGGATATCGACCGCCTGGTCCAGGATATCCGCGATTCCGGTGCGCTGGAGGCGGCATTGGATGTGGCTACCGCCTTCGCTGACAAGGCCAAGTTCCACGCGGCCGAGGTAGCCGATGCGGAGACCTTCGAGATGTTGGCGGAAGTTGCTGACGTCGTCGTCCAGCGCTCCGCGTAACAGAGCCAGCTACATCGCCACCAACCCCGTCTCGTACATGCCGCCAAAGATACTTTCCCAGTAGCGCCGCTCCGGATCGACATTCGCCAGGTCCGCTTCCAGTTGTTGGGGCATCTCCGGCGTCATCAGGATGGTTGCCAACTTCTGCTCCTGGCGGCTGGCCAGCGTGCGGTCCAGCAGTTCGATCTCGTGCCGGTGCGCCGGCTTGCAGCCCATCAGCACCAGCAGGTCGGTGCTTAGCATCTGCGTCCAGATGGCCGAGGTCACCTTGGCCGCCAGGTTGAATTCGGCCTCGGCTCGCGGACTGTGCGTCACCTCAGGCGCCAGGATCGGCAAGCCCACCTCAGTCACGTAGGAACTGATGGCGAAGTCACGCCAGGGCAGCATGAAGTACGCGACGGGCGGCCGTTGCTCCGCGAGCCGGTTCTGGATGAAGCCGGAAATACGGTGTGAACGGCGGCTGCCCGCGTTGAAGATCATCCAGCCCTCACCCTGCCGCAAGCGTTGCTCCACCGCATCAAAGTAGATGCTGAGCCGCTGCAGCAGGTCCCGATCCTGAATCGGAGCCAGATCAATCATCGAGTCATCACCGGCCATGTTCGCCCTCCGCAATGGTGGCGCCAGGGGCGTGGCACGCCACCGCTGGTTTGTGGGATGACGTGGATACCACATTTCGGGGTGACTTGAACAAGGGCACGTCACCCCACGACATTGATCCCCGGAACTCAGATGACGAGTCCGACCGTCTCCCGGAAGTCGCGGAGCGCTCGCTCCACATCAACCGCGATGGCCACGTTGACCCGGCCAGGGCCAACGATCCGGGTCTGGCCCAGGCTATCGCCGTTCGTCGTGTCCACCGCGATGGCGGCTTCCTCGCGGCTGATCAGGTCAGGGTCCAGCGCCGCGGCGACGGCCAGCGGATCATGCAGGGCAAAGGAATCCCGTCCCAACTCCCCATAGGCGAAGCGTCCGACCTCACCCAGCAGCGCTGCTGTCGGGTGCAGCGCGGCGGCGTTCTCCAGCGCGTGCTTCCAATCGGTGGTAGTCAGGCGTACCTGCTCCGTGACATCCAACCCGACGGCGGTCACCCGCCTGAAGGGAGCAGCAAAGACCTGTTCCGCGGCCTCGGGATCGACCAGGATGTTGAATTCGGCGGCGGGCGTCGTGTTCCCGGGCACGTTGTACGCACCGCCCATCAACACCACTCCCGCCAGAAGCTCGGTCATGTTGGGCTCCACGTTCAGGGCGATGGCCAGGTTGGTCAGCGGCCCCAGGCAGACGAGCGTGATCTCGCCTGGACGCTGCTTCGCCAATCGGATCATCACCGCCGGGCCCTTGTATTCCCCCACCTCCCGGCTTGACGCGGGAATCTGCGCGCCGCCCATTCCGTTCTCGTGGTGGAAGTAGATGGCATCGCGATGCGGGCGTACCAGTGGGTGGCTGGCTCCCCGGTACACGGGGACGTCGTTGGCGCCCACGTAGTCCAGCACGGCCAGGGTATTTGCTGTTGCGAGATCCACTCCGATATTGCCGGCCACCGTTGTCGCCGCCACCAGCTCGATGCTCGGATTCGCGTGCGCGTATGCCAGGGCCAGCGCGTCGTCCGTCCCCGTGTCAACGTCAAGAATCAGCGGCATCGGTGAGGCCATCAAGCTTGTGCTCCAACGCGGCGACGGGCTTCTGCCGCGGTCCAGGCGGCCACCGGCGGCGTTTCGGTAATGGGGGATTCCGTCGCCAGGTCCAGGAAGTAGGGGCCATCTGCCGCCAGGGCTCGACGCAGGGCGGCGGCAAGGTCTGCCGGCTCGCTCACATGCGCGGCCTCCATGCCGAACCCGCGCGCGATCGCGGCGTAGTCCACGGTGTTGAAGTCAACGCTGAAGTAGCGGTCATCGTGGTACAGGTGCTGCAATTCCTTGATCCAGCCGAAGGATCCGTTCGAGCACTGGATAATCGTGACTGGCAGGCCGAGGCGGCTGACCGTCTCCAACTCACCCACGGACATGCCGAAGCTCCCGTCGCCGGTCATGCCGATAACGGGACGGCCGCGGCCGCCGTACCACGCGCCGATCACCGCCGGGATGGCGTAGCCCAGGCCGCCATGGGCGCGCGGGATGACGAGTGTTCTGCCACCGCGCCGCGTTTCATACTGGGCGTTCAGGAACGGCGTCGGCGTGCCCGGGTCCGCCACGATGATGGCGTCGTCATCCAGCAGGCTGCGCAGTTCACGGATCACCTGTGCCGGCTTGATGGGACTCCTGTGGATGGCAGCCTGTGCAGCGACATCCCGCCAGTAGTCAACGCGCTGCGCCTGGAGGGCATCGATGCGCGCCTGGTTGCGCGCGGCAACCGCAGCCGGGCGCGGCACGGCGTCCAGCAGCCCTTCCAGGGCCAGCCGGGCGTCGCCAAGCAGGCCAACAGATAGCGGATAATTGTTTCCAACTTCGAACTCTTCGATGTCAATCTGAATGATCGCGGGCGGGCGCTCGATGGACGGCAGGGTCCAGTGGCAGGTCGTCGTGGAGTCGGTGCGCGACCCGATGTACACCACCAGGTC
>JALYWD010000315.1 GCA_030852885.1 Chloroflexota bacterium
ACCCTCTTCGCGAAAGAGGCGAACATCGCCGCGCTGCTGCGCCTCGTGGAGGATGCGGCCGCCGGCGGCGCGAAGCTGATCGTCACCCCGGAGATGGCGACCACCGCCTACTGCTGGGCGGACCGCGCCGAGATCGCCCCGGAGGTGGAGCCGATCCCCGGCCCTTCCACGGAGCGCTTCGGCCAGATCGCCCGCGCGTACGGCTGCTGGATCGTGCTGGGGATGCCGGAAATCGATCCGGAGACGGACGTCTTCTACAACAGCGCGGTCCTCATTGGACCCGCAGGGCCCGTGGGCGTCTACCGCAAGACGCACGCCTTCATCTCCGAGCCAACCTGGGCCAAGGATGGTGATCTGGGCCTGCCTGTCTTCGAGACGCCGCTGGGCCGCATCGCCATGACGATCTGCATGGATGCCTGCTATCCCGAGACGGCGCGTATCCCGGCCCTGGCGGAAGCCGACGTGATCTGCTTCCCCACGAACTGGCTGAGCGAGAAATGCCCCTCACCAAGCTGGATCGCCCGCGCGATGGAGAACGGCGTCTACTTCCTGGCCGCCAACCGCTACGGGCTGGAGCGCGGCGTACAGTTCTCCGGCGGCTCGGCGGTGATCAATCCCGACGGCAGCTTGCAGGGCGTGGTCGACAACGGCGACGGCATTGCCTGGGGCGAGATCGATATCGCGCGCTCCCGGGACAAGGGGTGGCGCGGGGAATCCCCGGAGCACCTGCTGGCTGACCGCCGGCCTGATGCCTACGGCCGCTCCACGCTGAATAGCTACCTCTGGCCCGCCATCGACTTCCACGGCCTCTACGACTTGCGCCCGCTGCCGGAGGGCCGCGAATCCCGCGTGGCGGTGGTGCAGATGACGCCGCTGGCCGGCGACGCGGCCACGAACCTGGCGCGCATCGCCCAGGAGACGGCTTCCCTCGCCCCGGTGGACCTGGTCGTCTTCCCGGAACTCGCCCTCACCGGCACGGTGACCGACGCGGAAACCGCTCGCCGCATGGCGCAGCCGATCCCCGGCCCGCTCACGGAGCAGGTGCAGGCGATTGCCGCAGAACACGAAACGTACCTCGTCGTGGGGATGGTGGAGCAGGATGCTGAGAGCAGCAACCTGTACAACAGCGCCGCGCTGATCGGGCCGCAGGGCGTCGTGGGCGTCTACCGCAAGCTGCACCTGAGCGCGGAGGATCGCGCCTGGGCCACGCCGGGGGATGGCGGCCTGCTGGTGTTCGATATCCCGCCGGGCCGCACCGGCCTGCTTATCGGCTACGACGCGCTCTTCCCGGAAGCCGCGCGAGAACTCGCCCTCCAGGGTGCGGATATCATTGCCTGCCCCTCGCTGCTCGATGGACCGCAGGTACGGGCGTACGGCGCGACCAGCGTCCCCTTCCCGGAGTTCGTCGAGACCGGCCCCACGGCGGACCACTTCCACCTCTGGCGCGAGCGCGAGCGGGAAAACCACGTCCACGTCCTCTTCGCCAACGCGGGCGCACCCTGGATGGGCTGGAGTGGCATCTTCGCCGCCGTCCTGGAGACCGAGCCGCGCGCCGAAGTCACCATCCCCGGCAACACCGAGGGCGCGGTCTCCGCGACGGTAAGCACCTCCAACGTCACACGTGAAAAGCCGATGGTCGGGATGCGCATGCCAATCTGGTACGACGCCATGCAGGTCCCAGTGGAACGTGCCGCCCAGGTGGCGCGGACGCGCGGGGCGCGCCGCGAGGCGTGGCTGGGAGAATGATCGTCGCGCCGTCGCAGTATCCCCTCCCGCCGTCTCCCTGACCAGAGGAGGGAACAGGCTGGACCGCAGGGCTTCTGTGGGTGCGAGGCTGGGCCGAGATCCTTCGCCTGCGGGCTCAGGATGACAGGGGACGGTGGGCACCGTGCTGAGACAACTGGACCCGTGCTCTGTTGCTAGGCCTCGTACAAATCACCGGCGAGGTACTTCAGGCCTGTATCGACCGCAACCGTCGCCACTGTCTGTCCCGGCCCGAGTTCCGCGGCCAACTGAAGCGCCGCCACCACGTTCACGCCGGTTGAGATCCCGGCGAAGATCCCTTCCTCAGGGGCCAGGCGCCGGGCCATGGCGCGGGCCTCGTCCTCGTCAATGGCCATCGCCTCGTCATAGCTGCCTGGAGTCAGCAGCGGCGGGATGATCCCCGTCCCGATCCCCTCGACATGGTGCGGGCCGCCCACACCCTGCGTGAGCATGGGCGAGCTGGCAGGCTCCAGCGCCACGATGCGGGTGCGGCAGCCAGCCGCCTTCAGCGCCTGCGAGACGCCCACCAGCATCCCGCCCACGCCCACGCCGCCGCAGAAGATATCGATCTCCGTGCCCGCCTGCGCTGCCAGCTCACGGCCAATGCCGGCGTAGCCATCCAGCGAGTCCGTGTTGTTGAACTGGTCCGTCCAGAACGCGCCCTCGCGGTCGATGATGGTCCGCACCTCGTCG
This sequence comes from Chloroflexota bacterium, assembly GCA_030852885.1. Classification (GTDB taxonomy): domain Bacteria; phylum Chloroflexota; class Chloroflexia; order Thermomicrobiales; family UBA6265; genus JACCXM01. The sequence goes on from JALYWD010000315.1 coordinate 2,458, forward strand.
CGCATCCGGTCGAACAGGTCCGGCGTGATTGCCCCGGCGCGGCTGGGGACGAGAACGAGGTCGGCCCCGAACGCGCGCATGGTCCGCCGCTTTTCCAGCGAGAAGGCATCCGAGGAAACCAGCGTCAGCGGGTACCCCTTGACCGCGCAGACAAACGCCAGCGACGAGCCGGTGCTCCCACCCGTGAACTCCACGACCCGTTGCCCAGGCTGCAGCACGCCGCGCCGTTCCGCGCCCTCAATCAGGGCCAGGGCCATCCGATCCTTGTACGACCCGGTTGGGCTGAAATACTCCAGCTTGATCAGCACCTCGGCCCCACCTGCGGGCGCCAGCCGCCGCAGGCGGACGAGCGGTGTCCCGCCGATGGATGCGAGGATGGACGTGGGCTGGTCGTCGGTGTCTGGCATAGGGATCCCCTGCGCGTAGAGCCCGCTGCAATGTCGTGAAAACAGCATACGGCACGCCGGGATGAGGTTCAGAGCTGTATGGGATCGCTCAGCACCTCCGACAGCGCCCGCCGAGCCTCCGCCGCGTGTGGGCTCTCGGGATCAGCAACGGTGATCAGCGCTTTCCACTATCGACGCCTGCGCGGCGTACCATGCGGCGCTTGGCAGTCGCACGGAAAGGGCATCCCCGAGCCGGAAGGTGCGGGTATCCCACCCACCTGGAGTCACCGGCTCAACCGGGAGGTCCGCCGAGGCGGGGAACTGCGCCGCAATCAGGCGACGCGCGAGCGCGGCATCGATGGCGTCACGGTGGGGAACGGCGTCAGGCGCCAATCCAGCCCTCAGCTACTCCGCGAGGAATGCCGTGATCTGCGCGGCATGCTCGTTGCGGTGGCCCGTCCGGTCGAGCATGAAGGTGAATCCGCCAGACTCCGCGGCCCGCACAGCCGCCTGCGGCAACCTGGCGATCCGCGCGTCGGTCTCCTCCATCGCCTGCCGCAGTAGGTCCACAGCCGCGCGGCCGGGGAGGGCGCGCCACATGGGCAGGTTGGCGACGTTAATGAAATCGATCAACGTGTTGGGGACATCGGCAAGTGATCCCCCGGTCTTGTAGGCATCCCAACGGACCACACAGATCTGGTCCCAGAACGCGACATGCGCCAGCAGGGCACCAACCGTCCACTCCGCGTCGACCTGTCTCTGCAAGGTCTGTTCATCAAGGGGTTCAACCAGCGCCAGTAGCCGGTCGCGGCTTGCCGCGTTCTTCCGCACGACATCGGGATCCATCGCCTTCTCCTGCACTGCCTGAAGGTGAGACGGCTCTCGCAAGGCGACCCAGCACGCGCCACGCTGCGCCGTCTGTGGCCAGCCATTCTGGCAGACTTGTGCCCAGCACAACATGGGCCACACGGTTCCCGGCACGAATATCCTTCCATGCAGTTGAATTGACCGGCGCACGTGGCCTCACGCCGGGGTGAGTGGCGGCGTGCACCTGGATGACCTGGAGAGGATGAACGCGTGGCTCGTGTGACGGTGGTGCAAATCGGGTTGGGGACGGTGGGCGGCGAGGTGATCTCGCAGGTTGTCGCCAACAGTCAGCGTTGGCAGAACGCGCTGGGGCGTGATGTGCGGATCGGCGCCGTCATCGGCACCGGCGGCGCGGTGCTGGCTGAAGGGACCGACGGCCTGGCGGACGACCTGCTGCTGCGCCTGGTGCATGCTCGCCGCGAGGGGACGGCGCTGCGCGAGGCGGCTGCCGGGCACGAACTGGTTGACCCTGCGGAGGCGATTGCCGCGCTCATCAATCGGGGCCCGGTGGTCGTCATGGACGCCGCTGCCGGTGAGCAGACTGCGCCGCTGCACGCACGCGCACTTTCTTCCGGCGCACGGGTGGTGCTCTCCAATAAGGC
>JALYWD010000339.1 GCA_030852885.1 Chloroflexota bacterium
GTCGTTGAGCTGACTTCCTCCACGATCATCGGGCCGTCGGCGCTGAACCCGGCCGGAAGCTCCTCGCGGCGGTAGATCGGCGTATCTGTCAGGCCGTGGCCGTGGAAATACACCTCGCGGCTGCCACTGGGCTGCCCAGCAGGCCCTGAACCATTGCTCGGCATGGAAGGCAGCGTCACGCCGGCTGCCTTGCCGGAGACCGTCACGTTGAAGCGGATCAGCTCGATGACTTCGCCGGTAATGGAGTAGCCGTACACCTGCTCGTGCACCTTGTTGAAAGCGCGCAGCGTGCGCTCCAGGAGGTCCGGCGTGACGTCGCCTGCTTCCATCGGCACGTCCTGCTCGTAGTTCTGGCCCCAATAGCGCATCGAGATCGCGCGCTCGATGATCGGTTCGCCGTTGTATCCCTCGCGCTGCAACTGATCGAGCGCTGCCTCGACCATACGGTCGAAGTGCTCACCGACGGTCTTCGCGTCAATTGCGTCCGAGCGGAAGTGCTTACTCCAGACCTGCGTGATCTTCGGCTCGGCGATGAGTGCCCCGAAGGCGGACGTGAGGCCCGGGTAGACCGGCACGATGACCTGCTTCATCCCCATCTTGGTCGCGATGTCCGCCGCGTGGAGTGGTCCTGCCCCGCCGAATGCAACGAGCGCGTACTCGCGCGGGTCCAGGCCGCGGTCGATGGAGAGGACGCGGATGGCGTTCGCCATGTTCTCGTTCGCGATATCCAGCACCGCCTGCGCGATCTCGAAGCGGCTCATGGCGAAGCGCTCGCCGAGTTCGTCCAGCTTCAGCTCCGCCTTTGGCATGTTGAGCTGGATCTTGCCGCCGAGGAAGTACTGCGCATTCAACCGGCCGAGCGCGAGATGCGCGTCAGTTACCGTCACGTTCTCGCCGCCGGTGTCGTAGCAGACTGGCCCGGGGAACGCGCCCGCGCTCTGCGGACCGACGCGCAGCAGACCGCCCTTGTCGATCCAGGCGATGGAGCCGCCACCTGCGCCAATGGTGGTCAGGTCGATGGTTGGTGTGGCGACCGGCAGCCCCCACTCGATCTCGAAGTTGTTGGATTGGGAAATCTTGCCGTCGCGCACCAGCCCGACGTCGCAGGAGGTGCCACCCATGTCGAGGGTGACCAGGTTGCTGGCTCCGGCCAGTTGCCCGAAGTAGTGCCCGGCGATGATGCCGCCGGCCAGGCCCGAGAGCAGGAACTTGATCGGCTCGGCTTCCGCCGCGTCCGCCGGGGTCTTGCCGCCGTTCGACTTCATCAGCGACCAGGGTGTAGTGACTCCGCCAGCCTTGAATGCGTCGAACGCTTCCTCGATATAGGCCGTCATGATCGGCTTGACGTAGCTGTCGGCAATCGCCGTGCTGCCGCGCTCGTACTCGCGCCAGATCGGGGCGACTTCATGGGAGAGCGAAACCGGCACGCCCGGAAAGCGCTCGTGCAGGAATTCGCGCAGGCGCAGCTCGTGCGCCGGGTTGACGTAGGAGAACAACAGGCAGACGGCGATGGCCGTGCTGCCCCCGGGGTACTCAGCCAGGCGCTCCGCAACCCTCGTTGCCAAGTCCTCCAGGTGTTCGTCGGTCATGGGAATGAGGACGTTGCCGTGGAAATCCACACGCTCGGCAACACCGAGGCAGTTGCGCCGCTCTACCAGTGGCTCCGGCTTCGTCCAGGTCAGGGAAAAGTGGTGCTTGCGGTTCATGCGCTGGATCTGCGGCACGTCCGTGAAGCCCTCTGTGGTCACGTAGATCACCGTGGCGCCAGTCCGCTGCAGGAGAGCATTCGTGGCAACCGTGGTGCCAACGCTGATCCCTTCCAGCGTCTCCGGGCCAGCCTCGCTGGAGGCAATGGCGTTCATGATGGCGTCAACAGGCCGGGCCGGGGTAGAAGGCGTTTTGGCCACCACCAGGTTTCCGGTTGCGCTGTCGATGCCGATCAGATCGGTGAACGTGCCGCCGGTATCGATACCGAGCCGAACTCCCATGAACCGGCCTTTCCTTCGCGAAAGAGCCCCTCTCCCTTCGCAAAGGGAGAGGGGCGGGGCAAGGGTTAGATCACCACATCCGTCATCGCTGCATCCAACCGCGCGATGATGTCGTCTGTCTCCGCTTCGGTGATGTTCAGCGGTGGCGAGAACGTCAGCACGTCCGAGCCGGGCATGGGACGCACCACCAGGCCGCGCGCCATCGCGGCGCGCGAAATGCGCGGCGCCAGGCGATCCGCCAGCGGGGTATCCGTGCCAGGAACGGCCGCCGGCGCCACCATCTCGATGGCGAGCATCAGACCCCGGCCGCGCACTTCGCCGATGGCCGGCTTGTCAGCGGCGAATGCCTGAAGCTGGCTCTTGAAGTACGCCCCGACCTTCTCCGAGTTCGGGATCAACTCCTCACGCTCCATGATCTCCAGGTTGCGCAGGGCCACCGCGCAGGCGACCGGGTGCCCGGAGTAGGTGAACCCGTGCATAAGCCACAGGTTCGGGTCGTCGTAGAGCGGCCCGCGCACCTCCTCCGACAGCGCCACGGCGGCCAGCGGCAGGTAGCCGCTGCTGATCCCCTTGGCCATGGTCATCAGGTCCGGCTGCAGGTCCCACTGCTGCACGCCAAACCAGGTGCCGGTGCGGCCAAAGCCGGTAATAACCTCGTCGGCGATAAGCAGGATGTCGTTCGCCTTCAGGATTTCGCGCAGGCGCGGGAAATAGCTGTCGGGCGGCACGATCACGCCGCCGGTGCCCATGATCGGTTCGGCGATCATGGCGGCGATGTTCTCCGCGCCAATGGTGGCGATCTTCGCTTCGAGCTCGTCCATCAGGTCACCGACGAACTCGTCCTCGCTGCGGCCGTTGGCATCGCGGAACGTATAGGGCGCGCTGACGTGGGCAAAGCCGCCGTCGTGGACATCGAGCATGTCCCAGTAGCGCTTGATCCCGGTCGCCTGCGTGGTTGCCAGGGTCAGGCCGTGATACCCCATGTCGCGGCCGAGGATGATGCGCTTGGTGGAGCGGCCAAGCTGATGCCAGTACAGGCGGGCCAGCTTGAAGGCGCTGTCGTTGGCTTCGGAGCCGCCGCCGGCGAAGAAGACCGTGTTCAGGTCACCTGGAAGCAGCGAGGCAACCTTGGCGGCCAGCTCGATGCTTGGCCGGTTGGACGCGCTGCCGAAGGTGGAGGCGTACTCCAGCTTCCCCATCTGCTCGGCGGAAACATCGGCCAGTTCCTTGCGCCCGTGGCCGATGTTGACGTTCCACATGCCAGCAGCGCTGTCAATGTACTGGTTGCCATCGACGTCGAAGAGATAGATTCCCTCGCCACGCTCCCAGATTATCGGTCCCTGCACGCGGTGCGAGTTAAGGTGGGTCAGCCCGTGCAGGACATGCCGCACATCGAGATCGGACAGGCGCTCAGCTTCGGTTTGCCGGACAACGGTTTGCACGATGATCCCTCCCTTACCTGCGGAGAATCTGGCTCCGGGGATGCGCCGGGCAATTACCCGATCACATCGCGTGAAGCGATTCCCTGCACATCGAACCTCTCGGTCTCGTCATGATACTCATCGAGAACTGGTTAGCCCCTGGAGTTGAATCGTCGCGACGCCTGTCCGTTCATGTGAAGCGACAAAGCCAACAGTTGTGCACCTGCGATAGAGTGCTCAAGTCGCCGGGAAAATCACATGTCCCGTGCTGATACATCTGATCTGCGGAATGCTGCGAATGGGGAGTTCTTCGATGCGTGTCCTTATCTCTGCCGACGCCGAGGGTGTGACAGGAATTACGAACACGAACGAGTTGCTCTTCGGGCGGCCGCACTACGAGTTCATGCGCACCATGATGACGGACGATGTGAACGCCGCCATCGAGGGTGCGTTCGCTGGCGGAGCTACCGAAGTCGTGGTCAACGATGCGCACTGGACGATGACGAACATCCAGATC
>JALYWD010000341.1 GCA_030852885.1 Chloroflexota bacterium
GCCTTGTTGCCGGTGATGGAGAGCGTGCCCGCCGTGCGGCCGTGGAAGGAATGGGTGAGGGAGATGACCTCCCGCTTGCCCGTGTACGCCTTCGCCAGGCGCATCGCGGTCTCGATGCCTTCCGCGCCACTGTTGCCGAAGAAGGTCTTCTGCAGCCGGCCCGGCGTGATCTGGGCCAGCTTTTCCGCCAGCTCACCCACCACGGGCACGTGGTAGATGTACGAGGCCGCGTGGACCAGGTCGTCCATCTGGCGCTTCGCGGCGGCGATCACGCGCGGGTTGCCGTGCCCGGCGTTGACCACGGCGATCCCGGCGAAGCCATCGACGTACTCCTTGCCATCCTGATCCCAGATGGTGGCGCCTTCCGCCTTGCCGATGGAGATGGGCTCCACCGCGGCGACAAAGGACGTGGCAACGTAGTCGCGGTAGCGGGAGAGGGTCTGCTCGTGCGCAGCTTCCCCGACCACGTTCATGCCCGAGCTATCCCGTACTTCCAGCGCCATGGATTGAACATCCCTTTCGTCTCGCGTGCCGGTCGGCCATTCTGCGCGCATTGTACCGGTGGGTGGCATCCTGCCGGATGGGCCGCACCTTGAACGCCGCGTGCCGGGATGTCATCATCGCGCCATGATCACCCTCCGCGATGGCCCGGCCGTCGCTCCGTTCTCGGCGGAGAGTTCCCGCCCAAAAGCACCAATGCGGCGCAGGCGCTCCTTCTGGGGCGAACTGTGGCGCTGGTTGGTGACGGCTTTCTGGTTCCTGTTTTTCGCGCTGCTGATCGGCAGCGGAATCCTGATGATGTCGATCTACCGCCAGGCGCGCACCGAGGGCGCTCGCCCGGCGCAGGCCATCGTGGTGCTGGGTACGGCGCAATACAACGGCTGGCCGGGGCCGGTCTTCCAGTCCCGGCTCGATCATGCGCTGCAACTCTACTGGGATGGCTACGCACCCTACATTGTGGTGACGGGCGGCAAGCAACCGGGAGATGGCTACACCGAAGCTGAAGCGGCGCAGGCCTACCTGGTCAACGCCGGGGTGCCCGCCAGCAATATCATCATGGAAACCGAGGCCCACAACACCTGGGAGAGCATGCAGAACGTGGCAGCCATTCTGGAGCCGCAGGGGATCACCGATGTGATCCTGGTCAGCGACGGCTTCCACCTGTACCGCTCGCGCATGATGGCGAACGATGTCGGCCTGAGCTCCGCCGGCTCCCCTGCGCCGGATAGCCCAATCGTGGTCGGCGGCAGCGGCGAGTTCGCCTACACCCTGCGCGAAGCGGGCGGCGTGCTGGCGCACCTGTGGACCACGCGGATCGATCCCGATGGACGGGTGCTCAAGATCGAGTCGTCCTGACATCTCCCAGTCGAGGCGTGTGCCATTTGTTGCCCGGCATCAACGACTTGCGGGACGGACTTTGCAGGCTGAGCGCGACCCAATCTGTCATGACATTGTCTGGCACGCGTGCTACGATGAGAGCCGGCCTAGAAAGGGATTCACGAGATGGTTGTTGCGCCACGTACCGAGAAACTGGACCTCCGACTTTCAGTAGACGCGAAGCGAAGATTGAGCGCGGCGGCGGCCGTGTCTCAGCGCTCCATCAGTGATTTCGTCCTGACGAGCGCACTTGCCCAGGCCAATGAATTGCTGGCCGACCGTCAGCACTTCGGGCTTGACGCCGAGCAGTGGGCCGCGTTCATGGAAGCGCTTGATGCGCCAGGTCGTGATCTGCCCCGCCTGGAGCGTCTCCTGCGAGAGCCAGGCGTCTTTGATCCTGGCGAGGTCAGGTGACATCGCTGCACATTGCCAAACTCGACCGCCGACATGCCATTGAGCGATTCGATTGCGGGCAGGAAGATCTCAATCGATTTCTTGCCCGCTTTGCGCTGCAGAATCAACTTGCCAATGCCTCAACGACCTACGTCGCCCTTGCTGATGATGACGTCGTTGGCTACTACACCCTCGTCGTTAGCGAGGTTGCCTATGATGACGCTCCAGAGCGGCTGATCAAGGGTATGGCGCGTCACCCTGTCCCGCTCATGTTGTTGGCACGCCTGGCGGCTGACCGGCGCTGGCAACACAAGGGGATTGGCAAGGGAATGCTCAAGGATGCCATGCTGCGTACCTTGAACGCCGCCGACATTGCGGGCATTCGTGCTTTCGCCGTCCATGCCAAGGATGACAGCGCCCGCGCCTTTTATGAGCACTTCGATTTCCTGCCGTCGCCAACGGATCCGTTGCATCTGTACCTGCTGATCAAAGACATCCGCAGAACAATCGCTCCGCAGGGGTAGCCGGTCAGACCGGTGTCGATCCAGTTATCAATGGCCAAATCGGCGCACGACCGCCGGCCACATCCGTCCGTCAATCACCAGCAGCCCCAGCGCGATCATCGCCAGCCCGGCCAGTTCCAGTCCGGTTGTTGCTTCGCCCAGGAACAGCCCGCCAAGGAGGAGGGCGCTGGGTGGCACGAGCAGGGTGACGAGCGAAACATTGACGGAGCCAGCGCGGCGCAGGATCGTGAAAAAGAGCAGGTAGCCGATGGTGGTGCTGAACAGCCCCAGGCCGAGAATGGCCCCGGCAACCTGTAGAGATGGCGGCGGCAGGGACCAGGGGCGATCCACCACGAGTGTCAGAGGCAGCATGACAATCGCGGCGACGGAGAGTTGCCCGGCAGCGGCCACCGGGGAGGGAACTCCACGCAAGCGGCGGCCCCAGATGGCGGCCAGCGCGTAGGAGACGGAGCCGCCCAACACGGCCAGCCTGGCCAGGGTGGCGCTGCCCGGATCTCGCAGCACCTCCGGACCGAGCATGGTGACCACGCCCGCCAGGCCCAGCACCACACCCAGCAGCCGGGCCGGTGTCAATCGCTCATTGGCGACGAAGATTGGCGCCAGCAGCACCGTGAAGAGTGACGTCGTCGCGTAGAGGATGGCGGCGAGGCCGGAGGTGATCTGCGTCTGGCCGGAGACGATAAGGCTGAACGGAATAACGCTGTTCAGCAGGCCCATCACGAGCAGCGCGCGCCAGACTTCACGATCACGCGGCAGGCGGTGGCCGGTCAGCACGACCACGACGTTCAGCAGCACCGCGCCGATCACGATCCGGCCCAACACGACTGTGAAGGGTGGCCACATCGCCAGTGCTACCTTGCCGAAGAAGAATGTCCCACCCCAGACGAGGCCCAGCAGCAGGAGCAACCCCCAGTCCACCCCGGACATCTGCTGGCTGGACCCGTGTTGCACCTGTGGCACGAAGCGCTCCTGATGTGCGGCCAACGCCACACGCGCTCACCGGCCCACATCATGCCAGTAGTAGGGTGGACGCGCTGCGTCCGGCGCGAGGGCAACCGGCGCGGACTGGTTCGTTACCCGACGTGAACCACAGGGCGCTTGTCTGGGTCAGGCTCTGCCTTGCGCAGGATTTCCCGGGTGGTGGGGGCGATATCGCCTTCACCGAAGAAGATGAAGCGTCCCAGGTACTTCAGCGGGTTGCCCTCGGCCCAACCAAAGTACACGTGAGGCGGTTTTCGCAGACGGTCGCGAATGGCGAGCAGCACGGCGGCTATCGTGTTCGGGACGGCGGTGCCTTCCGCGCGAAACACCCGGAAGCCGCCGATCTCCTCGGCTGTCACGCGCACGGGAGCCGCGAACTCCGACGCGTCGCGGACGGTCACTTCGAGAAAGATGATCGGCTTGCCGCTTGGGATGTGGCTGGCCTGGCGCTCACTCCGCTCCTTGAGCAAATACTCGCGCGTATTCCGCGCGTCGGGATGGTTGGCGATGAAGCGGATGGCGCCACGGTGGCTGGCCTCATCGAGCCAGCGCCCGGCAAGGTCATCGAACTCCACCGCAGACGTGCGGAGTTCAGTCGAGCGCAGCGTCCGCGAGATGAGCGACACGACGACGATGGCCAGGATGAAGAATGAGGCAATCTTGATACCGTCTGGCCGCTCAAGCACGTTGACCACCGTGGTGTAGGCAAAGACCAGCGCGATGATGCCAAAGCCAATCGTGAGTACGCGCTGTCCAGCGCCGCGCGCCGCCAGGGTCACCGCCACCGAGGCCGAGGTGATCAGCACCAGCACGCCGGTGGCATAGGCGCCTGCCTGGGCTTCGACATCGGCCTGGAAGATCACCGTGATCGCGAAGGCGACGGCGGTGAAGACGAGGACCAGCGGCCGGGTGGCAGAGGCCCAGTCCGGGGCCATGCCGTACCGTGGCAGGTAGCGCGGCACGATGTTCAGCAGGC
>JALYWD010000365.1 GCA_030852885.1 Chloroflexota bacterium
CTCCACGCCGAGGACCACGCGGTCCCCCAGCGGCGGCAGCGGCAAGGGCGCCGCCTCGTCCAGCAGCGCGTCTCCATGCATCACCAGGAAGAACCAGCGCTCGGCAACCACCTGCGGGCCGCGCTGGTAAAGCACCTCCGCCGCCACGCGCCCGTCACTCCACAGACGCGGTGCGCTAATCTCCAGCAGCGTGACCGGCCCCAGGCCCAGGTCCGCGAGCGCGGCCGGGTCATACCGCGCGCCAAACGCCGTGCGCAGAAAGCGCGGTGTGGCCCCACGCACCACTGTGGACCAGTCGCCACCATTCCAGCATGCCGCAAACCGGTCGATGGCGTGGTCCAGGTAGCCTGGGATCAGCGGGTCCAGGACCGCCTCCGGCACCGGCTCCAGCGGCACGCGTGGCTCCTCACCGGCCCAGGCCGGGCGAGTCGGCGTGGGAGCCGGCTGCGGCGCGCGCACGCTGGTGCAGGCCGGAGCCGGCGTCGCTGGTGCAGAAAGCAGCGGTTGCGCGGGCAGTAGCAGCAGGAGCAGTCCCACGAGGATGGCGCGAGTGGCCTGCGGGAAACCCTCACCCCCAGCCCCTCTCCCCCCACCTGCTGCGCGGAGAGGGGAGCCGCAGGGCCGGCTGTGCTGAGGAAAAGGGCGCAGCCACGCCGAATCTTGCGCGGACACCCGGCGCAGAAAGCCCCTCTCCCGCGCACCGGGAGAGGGGTTGGGGTGAGGGTTTATCTGCATCGGCCACACCGCTAACGCGTTTCCCCCAATTCCCTACTTCACCGTGAACGTGGCGGCCATCCCCTGCGCCAGGTGGGGAATGCCTTCACTGTCCGGGAAGAGGCAGACAATGGTGTACTGCCCGGGCTCCAGATCAACCAGCACCAGGTCGTGCTGCTGCCCCGCGCGCACCGGAACCTCCCCGATGTACGTCACCTGTGGTGGCAGATCCGGGCCTGCCGCGCGCAGGATATCCTGCGTGGTGAACCCGGAATCCAGCTTCAGCACCAGCATCTCGTGGTCAATATCGTCCGTGTTGTCGCCACGCAGCACGACATCAGGGCCCGTGACCGTGGCGGGATCGACATCAAACGAAAGATCCCCGATCTCGACATCGATGGCGTCCGCCCCGGATGGCACGGCGATGGGCAGGCGCTGCTCGGTATCCAGCATCCAGGGTACCTGCGCGCTGCCGCGCTTGAACGTCCATGTTGCCTCGATCAACTGCTGCCCCACCACCTGCGTGACCGTGGCAGTCACGCGGTCGTCCCCGCTCAGGGTGACATCCTCCACCGAGACAATGCGGACGGGCGTGGCGGAAATGCTCTGCGAGATAGAGATGAAGTCATCCACGCTCAGCGGCACACTGCTGCCGAAAAGCTGGCCCAGGTAGCGCTCGCTGGCCAATTGCACCACGGCGGCGGCATTGTTATCGCTCAGGCAGGCGGCCAGTTGCTCCGCCGTGTCCGTGATGTCCTCCGCGAGCGTGTCGATCCCGGCTATGGGGGTGGCCACCGGCGAAGCGAGCGGCAGTGTGCTGGGGGTGGCGGCCTCAATGTCGATGCCCCCCGCTGCTGGCGTGGCGGCACTGGACGAGGCGACGGAGCAGGCAGTGGTGGTGGTCTGGGCCCCTGCGGGCGTGCCCAGCAGCGCCGCACCGGCGAGCAGCGCAACCAGCGAACCGCTCATCACCTCACGCAAAAATCGGCTCTTCCCGCGTCCGCTCCACGACATGCTCAGACCCTGCTCCCGTTTGCGTTATCTCATCGCGCGTTCCGGCGTGGTGGCGGAACGCGCCACGGCTGGTGTGACCGTGTGGCACAGTGCGGGGAGTGGGAGTGTAACGCACGGGGCACAGCCCGAGCGGGGTGGGGCCGTATACTCGCCTCCAAATCAGGTGGCAGGAGGAAGCGGACATGGAGCGGTTTCCCCCCGGGACCGACCCGGCGGATCTGAACGGGCATGGACATGAGGAAGAGGACTGGGCGGAGACGCTGGCACGCAGTGTGGCCCACCTGGCGGCCCAGTTGACCGTGAACCAGATCCGGCTACGCGCCCTGGCCACCGAGCTGGGGGACCGCAACCTCATCGACCGGGCGGCGGTGGCGGCCCGGGTGCGGCTGATTGCCGAAACCGAGACGGGCGACTACCTGCGCGAGAACCTGGGCGAAAGCCTGGTCGAGATCATCGATGTCGAAGCGCTGGAACAGGATCTCGTCGAGTACCTGCGCAACGACGATATCTAATCGCATCAGGTCTCAGCGCGCCTTGCAACATGCGTGTTGCCTGGACCATGTCGAGGGCTATCGGCGTGCCGAGTCGCGCACCCGGCGCCTCACCTCTCGCTGCTCACCAAGGGTGTCATCTCGAGCGCGCGCGAAGGATGACACGGAAGGGTGGGCGCACCGGGAATCCCCGTCAGTCAGCGACCCCGCGTCCCGCCGCCGGTAGCTCAGGTTCCCGAAACGGGCAGCGTGATCGAGAAGGTTGAGCCTTCCCCGATGGTGCTGGTCACCTCCACCCGGCCATGATGCAGGTTCACGATCTCGCTGACGATCGCCAGGCCCAGGCCGGTGCCCACGATGCGCCCGGAGATGCCCGTCTCCACGCGCTCGAAGCGCTGGAAGATGCGCTCCATATCATCCGGCGCAATGCCCATCCCCTCGTCCCGCACGGAAATCACGATCTCCGCGCCCACCCTGGCGGTCTGCACCGTGATGGCCCCGCCATGATCGGAATACTTGACGGCGTTGCTGATCAGGTTGGTCAGCGCCTGCTCCAGGCGGTCCTGGTCGCCCAGCACGCGCGGCAGTTCGGGCTCGAGCGTCACTTCCAGGCGGTGCCGGATCATCAGCGGGCGCATCGCCTCCGTCACGGAGGTGACGATGTCGTTGACATCCAGCGGCTGCAGATTCAGCGACAGGTGCCCGTTGTCCACGCGGTCCATCAGCAGGACATCGTCCACCATGCGGCTCAGCCGGGTAGCCTCGCGGTGAATCACTTCCGCGTCTTCCGCCACCATGTCAGGTGTCGCCGCGTTGGCGGCCATGAACTCGCTGTAGCCGATGATCGATGTCAGCGGCGTCCGGAACTCGTGGCTGATGGTGGAGAGGAACGCGCTCTTGTTCTGGTTCTGCCGGCGCAGGGTCTCCACCTGCTCCTGCATCGCCAGTTCATTCCGCTTCACGCGGTCGATATCCCGGAGCTTGATGAGGAACCCATTGATCGCGGGATCGGCGCGCAAGTCACGCACGGTGACGTCAAACCAGCGCCACCCGCCCCCGGGCATCTCGATGCGCGCATCGGTGGTTGAGTACCCGTCGTGCGCGAAGGACCGGATCACGGCCCGTTCGAGGCGGCGCAGGTCCTCCCGGTGGACGCGGTTCATCTCGGAGGCGCGCCGCCGCCACTGCTGGCATTCCGCAATGCCCAGCGTTTCCCGGCCCGCGGGATTCGTGTAGACGACCCGGAGCTCGGCATCCACCACACAGATGGCGTCTGGATCATGCTCAATCATGGCCTGGAAGCAGGCCGCGCTCTCAGCAGCCTGGGTGGCGTCGTCGGGGGCGGCGGCCTGTGGCCAGCGACCGGGCTCGTCCGACGTGTGGTGCGTGTCCGCGGAGCTGTTGGCCACCATCACCATCTCTACTCTCATCAACCTCCGCAGGCCCTACACTCAGCACGCATGAGCTGCGATTTCGATTCCAGGGGCGCGATAAAACAGGGGACCCTTGCGCATATGGGGCACGTTACACACATTTTACGCAAAGTTCGCGAGGACCCATCGGGAACGAGCTACCCGCGCAAGGCCACGACAGATGCCTGACGAAACACCCTACGATCTGATCGTTGTGGGCGCGGGCGCCGCCGGCAGCACCGCCGCGTTCGAGGCTGTCGGGCGGGGTGCGCGTGTGGCGCTGATCGAGCACTGGAAGGTAGGCGGCACCTGCCTCAATGCCGGGTGCGACCCCACCAAGACCCTGGTCCACATCGCGGAGGTCTACCACGAAGCGCGCTCCGCTGCCGGGCTTGGTGTCATCATCCCACAAGTCTCGCTGGACTGGCCAGCGGTCACCGCTCACGTCGAGGGCGTGATCGACGCCATCCGGGGCGGCGATGGGGACCAGAACATCCGCAACGCCGGCATCGATCTCTTCAAGGAGAAGGCGCGGCTGCTGGGCGCTGGTGCGGTGCGCACCGGCGGCGCGACGCTGCGCGGCACGTCGATCATCCTGGCCACGGGCGCGCGGGCCGCCATCCCCGAGGTGCCCGGGCTGGAAGAGACGGGCTACATCACCAACATCGAGGCGGTCCTCCTGCCGGAGCTGCCCGCCTCGCTGGTCATTCTGGGTGCGGGCATCATTGGCCTGGAGTTCGCCCAGATCTTCGCGCGGTTTGGCGTGGCGGTGACGGTCCTCAGCCGCAAACCTCGCCTGCTGCCCATGTACGAGGCGGAGATCGCCGCCGCGCTCCAGGCAGAGCTGGAGCGGGATGGCGTCGCCTTCCGCATGAACGCAAAGCTGCAGGAGATCTCCCGCCACGACGGGCAGAAACGCGTCACCTTCCAGGAGGGCAACGACGCGCAGTACCTGGATGCCGCGGAAATCCTGGTGGCCGCCGGGCGTAAGCCGAACATCGAAGATATGGGCCTGCACGAGGCCGGGGTGATGACCAGCGCCGATGGCGTCATCGTCGATTTCGCGCTGGAGACGACCGTCCCCGGCATCTGGGCTGCCGGCGACTGCGTGGCGGGTGCGCCGCGCTTCACCCCGATGGCGGATGATATGGCCCGCGTGGCGGTGGACAACGCCCTCGGACACCGCCGGGTGCTCCATGAGCGGGACCGCCTCATGCCGACCGTGATCTTCACCGATCCGGAGTTGGGCCACGTGGGCATGACCGCCGATCAGGCGCGGCAAGCTGGCTTCCGCGTGCGCACCGCCACCGTGCCCATTGGCGCGTTGGCGCGGGCGGCCATCACCGGCAAGCGCGCCGGCATGGTGACGCTGGTGGCGGATGACGCCACGGGGCGCCTGCTCGGCGGCAGCGTGCTCGCTTCCGGTGGCGGCGAGCTGCTGGGAGAGATTGCCCTGGCGGTCCGGCATGGGCTCTCGGCGGGAGCTATCTGCGAAACGCTCCACGCCTACCCCACCTTCTCCGAGGGCGTCTTCTGGACTGCCTGGGAACTGGCCAAACCCGCCGAGATGGGCCTGGAAGCCGCCATCGGGGTGGAGTCGCCGCGAGAATAGCGAGCTGAGTGTTGGGTCGCAATCCGGCTGTTACGACGAGGCGGCCAACGTAGAACGGCGAGCCTTCACCCGAGATCATGAATTTTCAGGTCCCGAGCTTCCAGCCACCCCGGGCAGGTATGAGAGGGCCGCTATCTCGGATTGGGATTGCGGCCCTCTCCTGGTTCACAACACGCCGAGCACTTTCTGCGTGCTGCGACTACGGGACTGGATAATCCCCCAATCTACCGC
>JALYWD010000726.1 GCA_030852885.1 Chloroflexota bacterium
GGAGCGTGGTGCGCGTCATTGGCCCGGCGCTGGCCGGCGCCATCATTACCCTGGCTGGGCCTGCACCTGCCTTCGGCGCGCAGGCGATCTGCTTTGGTCTCTCCGCCGCCATCCTGTTTGGCCTGACACTCCCCATTGCGACTCCCGCACCTGATACCGCGACACTCAGCGCCCTGGACGCCGTGCGCGAGGAGATGCGTGATGGCCTACGCATCGTCTGGCGCAACCCTATCGTGCGCGGGACAGCGGCGGTCGAGGCGCTTTGGCAACTCGTGTTCTCATCGCTCTTCGTGGCAGCGCTGGTTTACGTGGAAGAGTCACTGCACCTGGGGGATGACGCGGCGTCCGCGTTCTCGGTGCTCACCGCCTGCTTTGCCGGTGGCACTGCCATCGGCGCCCTGGTGGCGCGCCCGGTCGAGCGGCGCATTGGGCGCCCGGCCCTGATGGCCATCGGCTACCTCGCGCCCCTGACGCTCATCCCCGCCGCCTTCACGCCGCCGCTCCCGGTGCTCTTCGCCTGCTGGCTGGCGCTCGGCTTCACGGACGCCTGGGCGGTGATCGCCATGCAGTCCTACCTGGCGGAATCGGTGGAGGACTCGCTGCGCGGGCGCATGTACGCCACCTGGACCGCCTGCGTCACGGTCGGCGGCGCTATCGCGCTCATCGTCGTTGGGCAACTGACCGAGAAGATTGGGCCGCCGCTCACGCTGGCCATCGTCGGGGCGACCGTTGGCCTCGGCGGGCCGCTCCTGCTCTGGCTTACCGGCGCGCTACCGGCCATGCTGCAACAGCGGCGCGATGCGCAGGATGTGGTGCTGGGGTAGCGCTCCGTGGTGTTTCGAGCTTTCTTGATCCCACCTACGCCGAGGTCTCTTGACAAGCTCGAGACACGAGAACGCTCCAAACACGGTTGGGTGCTAATGCGCCGGCACGATGTCCATCGCGCCCTTGTCATGCACCGCCAGGGTATCCACCATCGTCTGGCTGGCCTCGTTCAGGCCGATGACCTCCACCTGCGCGCCGGTTTCGCGGAACTTCATGACCACCTTGTCCAGGGCGGCAATGGCGGTGATGTCCCAGAGGTGCGCGTGGGTCACATCGATGCGCACCCGCTCCAGCACCTCGCGCATGTCGAACGCCGCCACGAACGCTTCACTGGACGCGAAGAAGACCTGCCCCGTCACGACGTAGGTGCGCTCCCGGCCATTCTCTGACAGTGTTGAGCGCACAGCCATGATCTGGGAGATCTTGGCCGCGAAGAACACGCCGCTCAGGAGCACGCCCACCAGCACGCCGTACGCCAGGTTATGGGTGTAGAGCACGACCGCCACCGTGGCCAGCATCACCACGCTGGAACTGCGCGGGTAGGTGCGCAGGTTGATGATGGAACCCCAGTTGAAAGTACTGACGGAGACCATGATCATCACGGCGACCAGCGCCGGCATCGGGATGCGTCCCACGGTGTCACCAAGCAACACCACCAGGATCAGCAGACCAAGCCCGGCCACGAAGGTTGAGAGCCGCCCGCGCCCGCCCGAGCGCACATTGATCGTTGACTGGCCAATCATGGCGCAGCCCGCCATGCCGCCCAGGAACCCGGTGGCGATGTTGGCAACACCTTGCCCCACGCACTCGCGGTAACGGTTGCTGGAGGTATCAGTCATGTCATCGACGATGGTCTCGGTCAGCATCGATTCCAGCAGCCCGACAAATGCCAGCGGGATGGCGTAGGGGAGGATGATGCGTAGCGTCTCCAGGGTCCATGGCACATCTGGCAGCAGGAAGACCGGCAGCGAGGTCGGCAGTTCGCCCATGTCGCCCACGGTCCGCACATTCAGCCCCAGCGCAATGGTGGCGGCGGTCAGGACCAGGATGCTCACCAGCGCGGAGGGCACAACCGTGGTGATCCGTGGCAACAGGTAGATAATGGCCAGTCCAGCCGCCACCATGGGGTAGGTGGCCCAGGGCACGTTGATCAGCTCCGGCATCTGGGCCAGGAAGATCAGGATCGCCAGCGCATTCACGAAGCCGGTCAGCACCGAGCGCGAGACGAAGCGCATCGCCTGCGCCAGCCGCGCCAGCCCGATCACGATCTGGAGGGCGCCCACCAGCAACGTGGTCACCAGCAGATACTGCAGGCCATGGTCCTTGACCAGGGTGACCATGAGCAGGGCCATGGCGCCGGTGGCCGCCGAGATCATGGCTGGCCGCCCACCGGCAAAGGCAATCACCACCGCCATGGAAAACGAGGCGTAGAGCCCGACCTTGGGATCAACCCCGGCAATGATCGAAAAGGAAATGGCTTCGGGAATCAGCGCCAGCGCGACGACCAGCCCGGACAGGACATCGGCGCGCACATTCCCGAACCACTCGGCACGCCAGCCGGTCGCCGTCATTGATGGTTACCTCGCGTTCCGGGCATCGTCTTTGCCGGAACCTGGACCAATCACACGGCAATGGGCAATTGGGAATCGAATCAGCAGCGGCCAGTATAGGGACTTCGCTGGCTCAGCCGGAACCCGGGCCACGCTCAGCCCAGGCGCCAGCCAGTACCCTCGCCACGAACGCGCCCTTGGCGTCCGTGTAGGCCAGGCGGTTATCCGGGAAGAGCGCGGCCAGCTCCGCCTTGAGGCGCGCGTAGTTCGCTGCCGTTTCGGGCTGCGTGCGCAGGGCATCGCGGAAGGCCAGGTGGTTGCGCCAGTACGCAGCGTCCAACTCCACCAGCGAGAGATTGACCCGGCGCAGATCACCGTCCCCGGCGATGAAGAAGTGGCGATCAGGGATGGTGTCTCGCGGATGAAACACGTAGCCCA
>JALYWD010000373.1 GCA_030852885.1 Chloroflexota bacterium
CCGGCGGGTGAGCGCCCCCTTCCCCCAGGTCGATCCAATCCGGCGGGAAACGATGTCGGCCGAGATCGCACGCCGCCTGGTGGACTATCTGCTTTCGGGGAGCGTCGCGCCCGGCTCACGGTTGCCATCCGAGCGGCAACTGGCGGAGGCGTTTGGGGTGGGGCGTTCGGCCGTACGGGAGGCGCTGGCCGCGCTCTCGCTGATTGGCCTGATCGAGATCCGCCACGGCGACGGTACGTACCTCAAGCGGGTCGACTCCCCGCTCCTGCCGCAAGTTGTCGAGTGGGGCCTCCTTCTCGGCGAGCAGCACACGAACGATCTCATTGAGGCCCGGCAGCGGATCGAGGTCGTGGTGGCCGGGCTCGCGGCTGAGCGCCGCAGCGAGGCGGACCTGGCCGCGCTGGAGGTTCGCCTGGCGGGCATGGGCGCCCAGGCGGAGACGGGCAACCACACGGCGTTCGTCGATGCGGATGTTGAGTTCCACCTTGTGCTGGCGGAGGCTGCAGGAAACTCGGCGCTGCGTGACGTACTGACCAGCATCCAGTCCCTCCTGCGCGCCTGGATTGGCCGGGTCATCGCGGAAGGTCACGAGCAGTCCTCCTACGAAGAGCACGTCCCCATCGTCGCGGCGGTGCGCGCGCAGGATGCAGCCGCCGCCTCGGCGGCGATGGATGCTCACATGCGCTCGGCGGCCAGCCGCCTGCGTGACACCCTTGACCGCTCAGCGCACGGCGAGCATGACCAGGCAGAAAGAGAGGCGACCGCGTGACTGAGCCCCGCACCGCACCAGAGCATTTTCCGGCACGTGCTTTCCAGTACGGCAAGGATGAGGCACTCCCCGAGCGACGGGTCCTCCGCGCCGGGCCACTGACCGCCGTGCTCGAAGGCGGGGACCTCCGCTACGTGCGGCTGGGCGAGGACCTGGTCGTCCTGCGGCTGTACGCTGCCGTGCGCGACCACAACTGGAACACCATCGAGCCCCGGTTTACGCGGTACGAGGTGGAGGATGGTGGAGACCACTTCACCGTTCGCTACAGCGCCGAGCATGTCTCGCCGGATGTCGATTTCGCCTGGGATGGCGTGTTCACCGGGAGCGCGGATGGCGTCATCCGCGCCGAAATGGATGGCCGGGCGCGGCGAGACTTCATGAAGAACCGCATCGGCTGGTGCGTGCTGCACCCGATGGAGCTGGCAGGCGCGCCTGCTTCAACCGAAACCCCGGACGGCGTGGTGAATGGTCACTTTCCCGGTCGCATCTCGGCGCATCAGCCCTTCTTCGACATGCAATCCATTTCGCACGGCACACCCTCTGGCGGTGAGGTGACCATCGCCTTTACTGGCGACCTGTTCGAGATGGAGGACCAGCGCAACTGGACGGATGCCTCGTACAAGACGTACTCCACGCCGCTCCGCATTCCCTACCCCGCGCCCATCGCCAGCGGTGAGCGCATCCAGCAGAGCGTCACTATCACCGCGCGTGGCGGCCAGGCGGCAGCCGATAACGGAGGCGACCCCATATCCGTCAGTGTTGACCTTCAACATGGCCGCCCACTTCCACCCATTGGCCTGAGCGCTGCCGGACATGGCGAACCACTCAATGACACTGAATTCGGCCTGCTCCGTGCCCTGCGCCCCGCCCACCTGCACCTCGTGCTCGACCTCGGCAGGGACGGCTGGAGATGGAAGCTGGCCACAGCCACCGCGCAGGCAGAGCAGCTCAACGTGGCTTTGGAACTGGAAGTCACCGGTGCAACAGGCTCAACCGGGTGGGACGACCTGGCGCAAGCGCTGGCGCAGTCCGGGGTCCCGGTTGCCCGCGTCTTCGTGTACCCGGCGGGAGCGCTGGACTCGACAGCGGAGGAACTCAACGCCGCCCGGAAGGCGTTGGCGGCGAGTGACATCTCCACCCAGGTCGGCGGCGGCACCCGCGCCTATTTCACGGAGCTGAACCGCGCCACACTGCCGCTCGCGGAGATGGATGTCGCTACCTACGCCATCACCCCGCAGGTGCACGCTTTCGACAACGCCTCACTGACCGAGACCCTGGCCGCGCAGGCCGAGACGGTGCGGAGTGCCCGCGCTATCGTGGAGGAGCGGCCGATAGCGGTTGGGCCAATCACGTTGGCCCCGCGCTTCAACCCGAACGCGACCGGCGCGGAAGCGCCGTTGCCGGAGGGCGTCCTGCCGCCGAGTGTTGACTACCGGCAGCCTTCGCTCTTCGCGGCTGGCTGGCTGGCCGGCAGTATCAATGCCCTGGCCAACGCCGGCGCGGACGCGCTGACCTACATGGAAACCACCGGCTGGAAGGGACTCATCGAGCGCAGCGATCACCCGCTGCGGGTCCTCGCGTTCCACTCCTGGCCGGGGATGGTCTTCCCGGTCTACCACGTGCTCGCGGATGTCGCGGAGTTCTCCGGAGGTGAGGTGCTCCCGGTGTCCGTGAGCGATCCGCTCCGCGTGCAGGCGCTGGCCCTGCGGGACGGGCCACGCGTGCGAGTGGTGCTGGCCAATATGCGCGCCGAAGAAGCCACCGTCACAGTTGACGTGGCCGGGCTCCACGACCTCACGCAGCGAGCACTAGACGCGGATACGGTCTTTGCTGCCGCCAGCAAGGCCGGCGCATTCCGGCAAACCACTACGTCCATCGCCGAAACAGGAATACTCACGTTGACGCTGCTACCGTTCGGCCTCGTCACCATCGACGGCAATCTCACAGCGGCATAGCACCGAAGATATCTTCCCGGACCACGGCGGTCCGCCACGCGAAGGGGCCTGGAAGTGAGTGAATCGGCAATCGATGTCCCGGTCCGGGACGAACAGCCTGGCGGGGGGCGCTCCATCGTGCAGCGGCTGCTGCAGATCGACGAGATCGGGGTTATCGGCGCGCTCGTCCTGCTGATCGTTCTGCTCTCCGCCACGGCCGGGGACAAGTTCCTGACCCCGCAGAACTTCATCAATGTCTCCCGCCAGGC
>JALYWD010000376.1 GCA_030852885.1 Chloroflexota bacterium
GGGAGCGCAACATAGAGGCCACCATCCGGCCCCAGCTCCAGCGCGATGGGGTATTCGAGACCCGTGATCACCACCTCGTGGCTATCCGGGCCGGTCTGTCGCACCACCCGGCCCGTGCCGGCGACCATGCCGCTCTTCGACGTGTTCCCGGTGGCCATCTCCAGCGCGTAGAGCGCGCCATCTGGCCCATACGCCAGCCCGGTGACGGTCGTCAGGCCGGTCCACACGTCGCTGACTTCCCCGTCCGGCGTAATGCGGACGACCCTGGCTGAGTCGTCCGTGTGCGGGTTTGGCGTGAGCGTGCCAGCCAGGACGCCGCCATCAGGAGCCACGGCCAGCGCGGTCCACACCGGATGTTGCCCGGAGAGATCGGCGATCCTGGTCACCTGGCCATCGAGGTCCACCCAGAGCAGTTCGCCCCGGTTCGCTTCCAGCA
Organism: Chloroflexota bacterium; assembly: GCA_030852885.1. Classification (GTDB taxonomy): domain Bacteria; phylum Chloroflexota; class Chloroflexia; order Thermomicrobiales; family UBA6265; genus JACCXM01. The sequence continues at coordinate 437 of JALYWD010000376.1, forward strand.
CCCACAGGCCCTGGTCACCGGCCTGCATGCGGATCGGCTCACCCAGCTCGTTGGTGTGATCCGGTGGAAAGGCGACAGGGTTTGCCAGGATCCAGGTGGTGAGATCGGCCAGCAAGCGCAAGGAGCCATCAGCCTCCGCCACGTAGACGCCGTTCGGGGTGGCCGGGTCCATCTCCGCCAGCGCGCCGGTAGCTCCCTGGAGGACATACACCTGGCCCTCCACAATCGCCACATCCTCCGGCCCCATCACGTCCCGGAAGGGATCAAGGCTCGAGGGTAGGCCGCTGGCAACGGCTACCGGGCAACCGCCGTCAATGCGCACCAGGCTGGCCGCCGCGCCGGTCGAGGTCGTGGTATCGCCGGTGCCAGACTGGGCAACGAGGAGGGCTCCGGTGTCATCCCAGGCCATGCCGCGCGGGCTGGCGAGGCCAGTAGCCACCACCGTGACCCCACCGGCAGAGGTCGTCCCGGCGGGATCCACGACCTCCACCACCGCCATCATCCCGAAGTCCTCATGCACCAGGATGTGACAGTGGTAGACAAACTTCCCGGTGAAATCGCGGAAGGGAATACGGATGACGATTTCGCCCTGCGGTGGAAGTGCGGTCGTGTCGTCGTAGCGCGGTGGCTGCGGCTGCCCATTGATGGACATGACCTGGTAGTCGTTGACGTGGATGTGGAAGGGATGCCACTCGTCGCTGTCGTTGCGCACGATCCACTCTTCAACTGTGTCCAGTTCCACGGTCTGGTCGATGCGGTCCGGGTCAAACCCCTTGCCATCGATGCTGAAGACCGGATCGACCGCCTGCATCTGGAAGGTGATCTCCCGGCGGCGGGCAATCGGGACATCGCTCAGGTCGGTGAACGGGAGCAGCGTATCTGGCAACGGCGCCGGCGTCTCTGCCACGCCACTGACCACGATGGTGGCGACGGTGAAGCCCGGCTGTCCCTGTGCTCCCTCGCCCCACGCCTCCGACCGCAGCTCGTAGACGCCAGCAGCGCCGGCCTGCACCAGGATTTCCCAGCGCTCGCCCGGCCCCATCAGCAGCCGGTCAACGGTTTCCCGGCGAGGCAGCGGCGTGCCGTCGGACGCGATGCAGTGGAACTGATGGCCATCGAGCACCAGGTTGTAGAAGGCATTGGCACTGGCGTTGAGCACGCGCCAGCGTTGGGTTTCGCCAGGCCGCAAGGGCAGCACGGGGTTGCTCTGGCCATTGAGCCAGTATTGCGCGCCCTGTGCTCCCACGAACGGCCCCTGCAGGATGAGCAGGCGCTCCGTCAACTCCCCGATACCGGGGAAATCGTCCAGGCCCCCCTCGACGATGATGGCGCCGGCCAGGCCGCCGCTGACCTGGTCGTTGGAGTTGCCGTGGACGTGGGGGTGATACCAGTAGAGCCCGGCCGGGTGATTGGTGGGGATGTCGTACTCGAAGTCAAAAACGTCATCGGGCGGCACGTGGATGAAGATGTTGTCGCTATTGCCGCTGGGCGAGACGTGCATGCCGTGGGTGTGCAGGTTGGTGTCCCTGCCCCCAAGGTTGTTGATCAGCCGGAGCTTCAGGCGGTCCCCGGGTTGGACGCGCAGCGTCGGCCCCGGGATGCTGCCCTCATAGCTCATCTTGCCGAGACCTTCGGAGATATCCGGCAGCGCTTCGAAGGTCGTTTCCAGCAGGCCGTTGCGGCTGGCGCGCACCGGAGGTTCGGAGAAGCGCGTGGTGCCGGGGATCGGCTGAACATCCTGCGCCGCGACCTGCCAGGCGCGGTAGCCGCCCAGGCCGAGAGCGCCGAGGCCCAGCCCTGCTGCACCTGCCCCGACGAAGCGCCGCCGTCCGAATCGTCCCACGCCTGCCACAATTGCCCCCTCGCAGACCCGGTGGCGA
>JALYWD010000406.1 GCA_030852885.1 Chloroflexota bacterium
TGCCCGTGTTTGGCAGCCCGCCCGCCGGGCCATAGGCGTACTCCCGCACCGGGTCCGTGTGGTGCACCAGCATCATCAGCGTCGCGCGCTCGCCGCCCCCCGTCCACTCCAGCATCTGCTGGTCGCCCGTCGAGTTCCCGAACGCTGCTGCTGGCCGCTTGCCAATGAAGAGGCTGATGTCCTCCGCCTTGCCCCCGAAGTTGTCGTTGACCAGCATCATGTTGTCGACCATGATCACCGGAGCGCCGTTGTTTCCCATTTCGTAGGTCGTCTGGTAGCCCGTCCCGATCACCTGCTCCGGCGGCACCCCGAACGTGTGCTGGGCAAAGGAGCGCATGAACATCTGCCCGCTGCCGGACACGATGTAGGTGCGGAACTCGTTGGCGCGCAGATACGCCAGCACTTCCAGCATCGGCTGGTAGGCGAGGTCGGTGTACAGCCGGTCAAAGCGCGGGTGCTTCGCGGAGGCCAGCCAGATAGCGGCGGCCGTTTCGTAGTCCCGGACTGTCACGCCGCTCACGGAGGCGTCCATCACCTCCACCCACTGGTCATTGGTCAGCTTCGCCATTTCCGCGAAGTCGCCTTTGGCCAGCGTGGCGAAGGGCTCTGTGGTGGCCCACTCCGGGTGCGCCGGCGCGATCGCCTCGATGCGCTCCACGGTGAACGTGCTCTCCGTGTAGAGCGGCATCTCCACCCAGAGCGTGCCGTCCATATCGAAGGTGGCGATGCGGTCGGCCACGGGCACAAACGCTGTGGTGGCCTCATCCGTGCATGCCGCCACAAAGTTCAGAATGGCGTTCTTGCGCGGCCCCTCGTTCCACGATGGCAGCGGGTCCGCCATCTGCAACGCGCGTGCGGAGGTGGGAATCTCCACCTCCTGCCAGAGGGCGCCGCCCGGCCCAGCTCCCAGGGCCAGGCCTGCGAATCCGGCTCCCAGGGCGCGCAACATGTCACGCCGTGAGACTCTACCCTGCCGCTGAGAATCAGATGGCACGTTCATTCGCACACCTCCGGGCCGCTCCACGTTCACTGTCAATCCTGCGTCACCTGCAGGATACACCCGGCGACCTGAACCTTCTGCCCGCTCCCGGCGTTCCCTTTGCAGAGCCACACCAGGAGGGGCTCACCGCACATGAGCCAGTCCGCGCCATTCACCCATCAAACCCCAGCCCACCTGCTGGCCGTCACCTCCGAGTCGTCCGGCATCCAGACGATCATCCGCCTGTTTCGTGATGACGATCTCGTCGCGGAACAGCGTGGGATGGATTCCACCGTCACGCTCCGCACCGAGGATCACATGGTTGTCGTGAAAGTCGGGCCATTCGGCGGCATCTCGCAGGCCCTCCTGCTGCCGGAGGACGCTGATCCGAAGGATGCCCCGAAGCTGGGGGCGGAATTCACCGCGCCGCCGGGCACCCTGGCCGCCCGCGTCCAGGCGTGGGGGAACCGCCACCCGGATCTCTACGCCTCCCGCCATGTCGCTGTCGCCATCGGGCAGACCATTCTTGGCATCATCGGCTTCAGCGCGATCTTCTTTGGCCTGCTGCCGACCATTCCGTGGCCTGATGTTGCCTTCCCACCGATTCCACTCCCGCAGATCTCGCTGCCGGCGCTGCCAATCCCCGAGATTGCGCTCCCCGCCATTCCCTTGCCAAACGTCACCCTGCCCCAGATCTCACCGCCGGTCTGGCTGGAACCGATCTTCAGCGCTCTGAAATATCTGTCGCCTATTGCCATCGCCACCGTCATCGCCGTGCGCGAAGCACGGCAGCGCCGCCAGCGCCGGGCACGGGCGCAGCAGAACGCGCCCGCGATGCCAGGGATAGACAGGTCCAACCAGATCCAGGCGTAACGCGCTACACCCTCTCGCGTCACAGGTTGTGGCGTTGCTCGCTTCTCCGCCGCACTACGCTTGTTGCATACCTGCCGAAAACGCGCAAGAAGTTGTGAGAAGGAGAAAGCTGTGCCGCATCCCCTCGTCGAGCAACTGCGCTTCGCCCGTGCCGAGTTCCAGCGCGGACTGGAAGGCGTGACCCAGGCGGAGGCACAGGAGCGCTTCCTGCCCATGAACTGCATCAGTTGGAACGTAGGCCACCTGGCCTGGCATGAGCAGCGGCACTGGCTCATCA
>JALYWD010000461.1 GCA_030852885.1 Chloroflexota bacterium
GCTGCGGCAGGCGCGGGCGGAGCGCACAGCAGCCACCGAGGCGTCGGCATCGGCGCTCCCGGCCGCTGCCTGAACCCAGAAGACGGTTCTGGAGCTTGACGCCGAACACAGTGTCTCGTCTGCCACGCCTTGGAACGAGGTCTCTCAAGCCTGGTGCGAAATAGATTCCCAAGCATTCCGGCGCCGCAAGAAACCCTCACCCCCAGCCCCTCTCCCGGTGCGCGGGAGAGGGGAGACGATGGGCTCCTCGTCGGTGGAAACCTGGCGTCGATACGCCGTTTGTGGCGCGAGCATCTGGCGCAAGAAGCTCCTCTCCCGCGCACCGGGAGAGGGGTTGGGGTGAGGGTTTCTTGCAGCCTCGCCCGCCGGCAATGTCCAATACCTCCACTGGATAGCCTGGCGCGGCCGTTTCCTCGGAAATCCGCTCTCGTTGCGCCGCCCCATCCGGGCGGCCACAGTTGCGTGTCAGGGCGTGGCGGCGACTGCGCTGAGGCCATCGGTTACGGGTTCATGCCGGGGATACCCTGCGCGGAATCGATTTCCGCCAGGACCAGTTCCATCGCCGTCGGCTCGATCGCCGAAATCCCCTGGAAGGGCGTGTCGAGCTGATCCTGCATGAGCAGCAAGAGCACCACGAGCAAGGTCAAACTCGCGGTCATCAGGGCCTGCAGCCGGACGTTGTCAATCGCAAAGAGGTAGGTAAAGCCAATCGTCACCACGGCGCCAATGATGAGGATCAGCGTCAGCGCCATCGGCAGCCCTTCTTCGCCGAGCAGCAATCGGTCGCTGCGGGCGGCACTCAGGTCCGCGAGTTGCACCAGCGCCGACTCGTAGCTCGCACTCTCGGTGGCCGCGGTGTCGTCTGCCGCGTTGATCGCCTGCCAGAGTTGATTCACCGTCATGGTTTCGGTGGTCGGCGCGAAGTTGCCCTGCGCCATCGCCGGCCACTCCACGTCAACAACCTGCCTGGCGTAGACAACGAGCGCCGACTCGACGTTTGCCCGATCACTCTCCGGCCAGCCGTTCGCCGTGCGCGCCAGGTTGAGTACGGCACTCGCCTCGGTGGAAACCGCTGCCTGGGCGTCGCGATACTCTTCCCACGCCGCAATCACGACGAAGGCCAGGATCACCGCGTAGATCACGCCGATGACCGCGTAGATGTAGCCCGCGACGTCGAGGTGTTCGGCCAGTTGGCTACTGGGCACAAGGCGGCGTGTGAACGCCAATCCCACCAGGGACAGCAGCACGGCGGCGAGAACGATGACAATGAAGGTGATGGGCTCACGCATGGCTCCGATGTCCTCCTGCTCTCGTGCCGTTTCCTCAAACGCCAGCAATCACGTATAGCACGGTGCAAGAGGACGAGTGGTCCGGCGGAGATGGCCGCGCCGCACCCGGCATGCGAACCACACAGCCAGGCGTGGCGCTATCCTGCAGCGCAGACGATGCGCGCGTTTCCACGCCCAGGGAGAAGCACCCATGCAGCCATTTCGTTCATGGAAGGGCTGCATGGGTGCTGCGGCTGGAGGGACGGGGCACGGTGTAGTAGGAGCTCTCGTTCCCGCAATGACTCCCGGATCAATCCGAACTCGCCCCGCTCCAGGTAGCGCAGCCCACCATGGATCAGTCGCGTCGACCACGACATCGTCCCACGAGCGATATCGCCCTTGTCGAGCCGCGGCACACGCAATACCCGCAGCGGCGCGCCGCGGGCAATCCGTGCACCGTTGGTCCCAGCGCTGATGACGATCAGATCGAACGGCGTGAACCCGTTCTCCGAGGTTGCCCTCAGGCGGCGTCGCTGATGGCTGGAGGCACGATCGCATACTTGATCACCTCGCCGCGGCCCATGGCCTCCAACGCGTCGATCACATCCACCAGTGGGCGCTCGCCGGTGATAAACGCATCCGCCGGCACCATACCGCTGGCCAGAAGCGAGAGCGCGGTTTCGACGTACCGCGGGGTGTGATGGAACACGCCCTTGATCGTCAACTCGCTGTAGTGCAGCAGCGTCGTGCTCACGCTGAACGCCGAACCTCCCCGCGCGCCGCCGAAAAGGTTCACGGTCCCCCCAGGGCGAACCATCTGCACCGTTTTCTCCCAGACCTCCGGTAATCCAACTGCCTCGATCGCCGCGTCGACGCCCCGGCCCCCGGGTGTCAGCATGCGCACGGCCGCAACCTGATCGTCCACGTCGCGCACGCAGATGGTTTGGGACGCGCCGAGTGCACGCGCGGCGTCCAGGCGCGTCGGGCTGAGATCGCTCGCAATGACGTGTGCGCCTCGCAATGCCGCCAGCCGCACGAACATGAGCCCGATCGGGCCAGCCCCGTTGACCGCGACGATGTCGCCAACGGCGATCGGGGTCTCAGCGACACCGTGCACCGCGCAGGCCAGGGGCTCCATTAGCGCCGCGGCCTCGAACGACACGCCGTCCGGGATCTCATAGAGATTTTGTTCGACGATGGGGCGGGGAATGGCAATGTACTCCGCGTAGGCGCCCCACAAGAATGACAAGTTCTCGCACAGCGATTGGCGTCCCAAACGGCAATACTGGCAGTGATTGCAGGGGGCGCTGTTCGCGGCCACGACCCGCATACCTGGTCGCCAGCGCTCCTCCACTCCTTGCCCTACCGTGACGATCTCGCCTGCGAACTCGTGTCCAAACGGCGTGGGCACATGCTGCATGATGGTGGGATGGCCGCGTCGGAAGGTTTTCAGGTCGGTCCCGCACGTGAGGGCGCGATGGATACGGACGAGCACCTCACCGGGGCCAACCGTGGGAACGGGAATATCCTCGATCCGTACGTCACCAGGAGCGTAGAAGACTGCCGCCTGCATGAGGTCATCCTTCTGCTGATTCTTGTTCGTACCAGGGTCCATTGGCCGCTGCATTGCAAGGAGCAAGCAGATTCTAGCGGAGAGTTGGGTCCTGGAGCGAAACACGTCGCACAATGGTTACGATATTGCACAACTGTGCCTCGTGCTCGTAGCCTCATGACCACCTGGGGAGTACCGTCGTGAATGCCGACCTTGTGCTTGGGATCGACTGCTCGACAACCGCGAGCAAGGCCGTTGCCTGGGACCGCAATGGCGCTGCTGTGGCGGAGGGCCGAGCTCCCCTCCACCTGCACACACCTCATCCCGGGTGGGGTGAACAGGATGCCAATCAGTGGTGGGACGCGACCATCAGCGCTACGCGCCAGGTGATGAGCCGCGTCAATCCGCAACGGATCGCCGCGATCTGCGTGACCCACCAGCGCGAGACGTTTGTGCCGGTCGGTCCCACGGGAACCCCGCTCAGAAACGGGATCCTCTGGCTCGACGAACGATCACGCAGCCAGTTGGATACATTGGACCGCCAGTTTGGCAATGACGCCTTGCACGCGCTGACCGGGCGCCCGCCCTCGATGACCCAATCACTCCCCAAGTTGGTCTGGCTCGCGGAGCACGAGCCAGATGTCATTCGGGACGCGGCCCGCATCGTCGATGTCCACGCCTTCCTGGTCCACCGGCTTTCGGGCAACTGGGTGACGAGTCTCGCCTCGGCCGATCCCATGGGCCTGGTCGACATGGATCGAGGGGTGTGGGCGACCGACCTGATCGGGGATATCGGTCTCCGAGCAGAGCAGTTCGTCACGATTGCGTCGCCTGGCGCGGTTATCGGTGCTGTCACCGAGGAGGCGTCGCTCCTGACCGGTCTCGTCGCGCAGACACCCATTGTTGCCGGTGCGGGTGACGGGCAGGCGGCGAGCCTCGGGGCTGGAGTCACGGGTCCGGGCCGGGCGTTTGTCAATCTCGGGACGGCGGTCGCTGGCGGCGCACTTTCGGACCGCTACGTGACAGACCGTGCCTACCGCACCTGCGTTGGCCCAATTCCCGGGACCTTCGTGCTGGAGTCTGTGCTGCGTGGAGGCACGGCCACAGTCAGTTGGTTCATGGACCACTTCGCCGATCCTCGGCTCCAGGACGAGGCCTTCGACGTGTACGAGCGCGAAGCCGCCGGGCTGCGCCCAGGCGCGGACGGCCTGGTGTTGGTTCCGTACTGGAACAACGTCATGAACCCCTACTGGGACCCCGCCGCTACCGGCCTGGTCATCGGCTGGACCACCGCGCATCGGCGGCATCATCTCTATCGCGCCATCCTCGATGGGATCGCCTTCGAGCACCGGCTGGCCATGGAGGGGATTGCCACCTCAACCGAAACCCCACTGACGGAGCACGTCATCCTGGGTGGTGGCTCGCGCTCCCCGCTGTGGCGACAGATCGTGGCTGACGTTCTCGGCGCCCCGGTCCTGCGGGCGCGCTCGGCCGACGCGACCAACCTCGGCGCCGGCGTGCTGGCCGCCTGGGGGGCAGGCTGGTTTCCCACTGCCGAGGATGCAGCGGGGGCGATGACCGGCACGACCGAGGGTGTTCTGCCACGTCCGGACGAAACCGAGGCGTACGATCGCCTCTACCGTGAGGTGTATGTCCATCTCTTCCCAGCCATCAGGGGAGCCATGGACCGGCTCACGGAGTTGACCGCCTCCCCGGTTGGAGAAGTCGTTTAGGACGCCGGGCGCTCGGCATCGGGAGTGCTGCCCACAGCACCAGGTTCCGTGATCTCACGAGCAATGATGGCAAGAATCTCCCGTGCGCACGCTTCATCGGTGACCAGGGTATTGATGAGCCCGGCTCGGATCGCCCCAATGCTGGGCAGCGCCTTCTCGGCCCCCCAGCCGACGCCGACTCGTAACGCGGCGCGCCGCATCGCATCCCCACCGGCGGCGATCGTGCGCTCCTCCAGCTCCAGCGAGCAGCGCGAGCCATCTTGCCGGAAGTACACGCCGCAGATGTCGCCGACGGCGCCCTGTCCCTGGATGTATTCGAGATCCATCTCGGTGAGATAGCCAGCCCGGAAGATGCCCGACGCCTGTGTCACCGCCCCGACCGAGACCAGGAGCACATTAGCGCGCCCTGCCATCTCCAGCGTCTTGCGAATGTGCTGATCGCGCAAGAGCCCGCTCCGCACGGCAGCATCGGTAACGACCATCGGAGCCTGCAGGTAATAGACCTTTCCACCCAGGACACTGCCCAGCCGCGAGGCGATCTGACCACCATCGATATCCGGGGTGGCCCCGCCGACGCTCCCCATGAGCTGAACGACGGTGATGCTCTGCTTGCGCCGCAGGTAGCCACTCATCACCACCTGGTAAACGGTTGAGCCCCAGCCGACCCCGACGATGGCATGCTCGGCAATGCGTTCGTCGAGATAGCGAGCGGCCAGCACGCCGAGCTGCCGGGCCACGTCACCGCTCGCGTCCAGTCCTTGCGGACCACTCCGCGCATCCTCTGTCGCGGCCAATACCAGCGTTTCTGTCAGGGGCAACGCGGCCAGGAGTCTCTGCCGCAGGTCAGGCGCCGTCCGCAACGGATGGTGAATACGAATCTCGACAATGCCGCGCTCGCGGGCCACTTTCAACATGCGAGACACATGCGAACGAGAGACACCCATCCCCCGCGCGATCTGCTCCTGTGTCAAATCTTCGAGATAGTATTGCCGCGCCACGTCCGCAAGCTGGAGCCGATCCTCGCCTGGATCGATATCGCGTGCCGTCCGCTCTCTCATCGCATATCCGGCTCCGGCGCCAGGCGCCAATGTGGATGGTTGCAGGACGGGTGAGCCCACGGCGAGGCAGGGTCGGTTGCGCACCGCACCCCTGAATCCGTGCATGCACGATCGCTCATGGCCTACCTCGGACGTCGCACCGGGCGCGGATTCGGCGCCACGTGCCTTGAAGCATACGCGCAGAACGTGCACATTCGTGCAACATCCGTTGACAGTCCTCAAACCCCATGATACCGTCGCTGCCACACGAAAGGGCGTTCGAAAGCGAAAGGCTCGGCGGCGCAGCTGCCGCGCAGTGATCTGGCTCGCCTGGGGAGCGAAAATGGCGAATGTCGAGCAGATCGTGACGATCGACGGCCGGCCCGAGACGCGCTCGGTCGTGCCGCGACGCGGACCTCGGACGTCACGCTTCTATCTCAGTTCGGACCGCCCCTGGGTGTGGTTGCTTCCCGTCGTCGTGCTGCTCCTGTTCATCGGTATCTACCCATTCTTCTACAACATCTGGAACAGCTTTCAGGAGTTCAACCCCATGACCGGGCAAGTGGAGCCGGTCGGGTTCGAGAATTGGCAGCGGTTGTTCCGGGAGGTCGTCGAGCCGGGCGGCCGAGTCCGCGCCTCGCTGGGCATAACGGCCGTCTACGTCGTTGCAGCGCTCGTTATTGAGTTCGTGCTCGGGCTGTCCATCGCGGTCCTGCTCAACAGTGGCGTCTGGGCCGCCGGCCTCTGGCAAGCATTGATGATCCTCCCGATGGTCGTGCCGCCCACGGTTGCCGCGGTCATGTTCAAAGTCCTGGAGAACGCTGATTACGGCGCCCTCGCCTATTACCTGCAGCTCGTCGGCATTACTGACAAAGTCGAGCCGCTGCTTGGTGGCACCGGAAGGTACGCGATGCAGGCAGTGCTGATCCCGGAAATCTGGCAGTGGACGCCGTTTTTCGTGCTGATCCTCCTCGCCGGTCTCAAGTCTCTTCCCAGCGAGCCGCTGGAAGCGTCTCAGGTCGATGGCGCAACCACCTGGCAGACGTTCTGGAGCATCACGCTGCCGATGCTGCGGCCGATGATCGCGGTGGCTGTCCTGTTCCGGCTCGTCGACCTCCTCAAAGTCTTCGACTATATCTTCGTCCTCACCTCAGGTGGCCCCGGCTCGAAAACGGAGGTCATCAGCTTTTACGCCTACCAACGATCGTTCACCACGATTGAATGGGGATATGGCTCGGTGCTCGGGCTCCTTATCCTGGTACTCGCCATTGCCGTGGCCAGCCTCTTCGTCCGCGTCTTCAAAGTCGCCTGGTAGGGCGGAAGAGAGAGTAGGCAATGAGCGCCAACGCCGCAGCCAGCACCATGACTCTCCCACGCGCGCGTCGCGCGGTAGCGTGGGGGCGAATCGTCCGCACCATCGCGGCAGCGGCGGTGGCTGGCGTCTTTATTCTGCCCATCCTCTGGTGGGGTCTGGCGTCGTTCAAGCCGACTCAGGAAATCCTGTCCGTGCCTCCGAAGCTCTTTGGCTTCGAACCGACCCTGAACTGGTATCGCGTTGTCCTCGGAAACGCGGATCCGACGAAAGTGAACCTGGAATCAACCGGTTCGGTTGGACGCGGCTCCGGAGGCTCGACCTTCTATTCGATCCCGTACCTGCGCGACAGCGCAATCATTGGCATCGGGAGTACCGTGCTTGTGCTTCTCCTCTCCGCGCCGGCCGCCTACGCCATGTCCCGGTTTGCCTTACGCTGGCGCAACGACCTGGCGTTCTGGATCCTCTCCCAGCGGATGATGCCACCGGTCGTGGCGGCGTTTCCCCTCTTCTTTGTGTATCGAAAACTTGGGTGGGTTGATACCTACCATGGGCTCATCCTGGTCCATGCCGCGATGAACGTCCCGCTCGCGGTCCTGTTGCTGCTGAGCTTTTTCAACGAGGTCCCGCGTGATCTCGACGACGCGGCGATGATCGACGGGGCCACGCGATTTGGCGCGTTCAAGAACAGTCTGACTCTCGTCAGGGGAGGGCTGGTGGCTACGGCCGTGCTGGCGTTCATCTTTTCCTGGAATGAGTTTCTCCTTTCTCTGGTCCTCACCACCGGTGGTGTGCGAACGGTGCCTGTCGCATCGTCAACCTTCACGACGGCGTTCCAGACCGAATGGGGCTATCTCGCCGCGCTCGGCATCACGTCGATGGTTCCGATCTTCATCTTCATCCTGATCGTGCAGCGCCACCTGGTCCGGGGGTTGACCCTCGGCGCGGTCAAATAGGTATGGATGCCGAGCGCACGTCGTTGGATCATCTCGCCTCCCGGATAGAGGCGAAATCCGCTCTTGCTACGAGTGACTCATCGAGGCGGTCGGCCCGCCTGCGTGTCCCGCTCATGGAGGGGGAGGAAGGAGTCAAGCTGGGTCGTGAAGTGACCTGATGACCGCAGGGGTGGGCTTCGCCCGCCGATCAAAGCGCTCGGCGGAGAGCGTGTTTCGCCAATCGACGCATCGTGCCTGCCCGACGTTGCCAGGCCGACAAAGGAGAACGCGAACGTGAAAGAGACATTCGATTTTCGCGACAAGATGACGATCAGCCGCGCGCTTGCCGATTACCGGCGCGGGCGCATCTCGCGTCGCACCATGGTGAAGACGCTGGCCGCCGCCGGTGTCGCGCTCAGCTCGGGCCCCATGCGTGGAGCACGGTCTTTCGCCGCACCCGCACGGCAAGAGATGACCGCCGACCAGCAGCCTGAGGAGATCAACGCCTTCCTGAAAGACGTGGGAAGTCAGTTCTCCGGCGCGACGATCAAGGTCGTGTCCGAGGAGACACCGCCGAGCCGGGCGATCATCAATTTGAAGGCAGCCCTTTTCGAAGAGATCACCGGAATCACCGTCAATTGGGAAGTGGTTCCGCTGGATCAGGTGCTTGCCAAGGTGAGCCAGGACGCGGCGACTCAGGCTGGCGCCAACGATATCTACTATTTCGACCAGGCCTGGGTCGGCCGCTTCATCAATGACACGTTCGATCCGCGAGAGCTGTTCGAATCCAAGCCAGACCTGGCCATGCCGAATTACGACATTGACGATTTCCTGCAGCCGCTGGTGCAGCACATCGCGACGTACGGCGACAAGATGATTGGCTTCCCTTGTGATGTGCCAATCTTCATGTACTTCTACCGGCAGGACATCTATGACGAGCTTGGTCTCAAGCCCGCCACGACGATGGAGGAGTACCTGGCTCACGCCAAGGCAATCAATGAGGCGATGAGCGCCGAAGGTACCTACGGCACGGTCGGCCAGATGAAGTCAGGGCACTACGCCCTTGAATGCGACATGACCGCCTATGTCTGGTCGCACGGTGGCTCGGTCTTTACCGCCGATGGGGCCTGCTCGCTCAACGATGAGCAGGCTATCACTGGCGTCGACTACATGCGGGAGCTCCAGACGTACATGCCGGCCGCGGTGACGACCTATGACTGGGGCGGACAAGCCACGGCTATCCAGCAGGGGCAGGGCGGCCAGGTGTTGACCTGGGGAGAGGATTTCCCCGGCTGGGACGACCCCGCCAACTCCAAGGTCTCGGGACTGATGCAGCCGGCCCCATTGCCTGCCAACACGGCGCAGCGCGCGGCGGAAGAAGCGGGCTTCGAAGAGGTCCCGGATCTGGGACACCAGGGCGGTAG
>JALYWD010000469.1 GCA_030852885.1 Chloroflexota bacterium
GTCTTCGTGACGCTGGCGATGCGGAAGAGGTTGGCGGGCTGGACCGGCTCATCCAGTTCGATATTGGCCAGGCCGAAGCCGCGGTTGAAGACCAATCGGCCGTGCTTGCCCACGGCGAGTTGCCCGCCGGGGAGGTTCCACGTCTGCATGAGCGTTGTCATCACCTGGTCGAATCCGGCCAGGGCTGCGACCGGCTGCCCGGAGATCGGGATGGGTTGGACGCTCGGCGTGGCCGCGGAGGAGCGCGCACCAAGCACTGTGGCGACCGTGGTGGCGGTCAGGCCCTGGAGCAGTGCGCGGCGTGATTGTGAGGATTCCATAGGGCAGACTCCTGGCGCGGATAGGGGTGCGAGCGACGGCCGAGCGGCGCGGACGACCTGTGTCCGTCGAGTTTCGCCGACAGCCTACCAGTCTCGCGGATATGCGACCCTGGCTTCCGCAGGCGTCCGTGCAGCGGAGCACCGTTCGCGCGCTGTGAACGAAAATTGCTGCGTGCGCCGGGCATCCCCTCGTGCTTCATGCCCCGCTCATCAGCCAGACGGCAGCGAGTGTCGCGACAATGCGTGTTGCCGGCAGGAGGTCAATTCCACGGAGTTTTCATGCGGCGCGGGCGACGCGGGGCGCGGTCAGGTACGATGTGGTTGAGCGCCTCGACACGTGGAATATCCAAGGAGGAACTGATGGCCCGTTCCCTGTTCCTGATTCCCTTGTTCGTCCTGGTCTTCATCGCGGGCGGCCTGTGGTCCTCTCGCACCGACGCCCAGGATGCCACCCCGGTATCCACGTCTGGAACGATGACCCTGATCCTGGTCGAGTCCGCCGGGACCATCATTGATCGGTTCGGCGATGATGGCCCGTCAGCCGGTGATATCCGGATCTGGGGACCTAACCCACTCTTCGACGAGACGAACACGACCGATACGGGTGCGGTCACAATGGGCTCGTGCATCGGGATCAACACCGATTTCGACTGCCTGGCCAATGAGACGATCCTCTTCCCTGATGGCAGTACCCTGGAAATCCAGGGCCTCCAGCCTGGCCAGCCTGTTCCTTCCATGCGCACGATCGTCGGAGGCTCCGGGCAGTACCTGGGGGCGACCGGGACCGTGTCCGTGGCGCCCTCTGAGGATCTTGCGGTCTGGACCAAGACCATCGAGATCAGCGGGTTGCGCGGGCAGTAATCGGCACGCCGGCCCTGCCTTTCAGTGAGTGGGAGCAGCCTGCGCGGGCACGGTGTATGCGTGTCTCTGCCGTGGGTTAGGGGCGCCTTGCGTTCCTGCATCGTGCTGGTCGGGCGCTCCCAGACCGGAAAGGCCACGCCGATGCTCCCTGCTACACCACAGGCGCACATCCTCGTGATCAACGATGCCCAGGCGATGATTGCCGGCCTGCCAGGACTCCTGGCCGATGCGGGCTACCGTGTCTCTCACTCCATGACACCCCTGGAGTGCCCGCACATCAAGGAGCTCATGCCCGATCTCATCGTGCAGGATCTGGTCGTCGCCGGCAGGAGAGAGTCCTGCTGGCAGTTCCTCAGTGTGGTGAGGCTCGATCCAGACCTGATGCACATTCCCCTGATCCTGGTCCCGGTTGCCAGCGAGATGGTTTGCAATCCGTTCATGGACGTGAACCTGAATCATCTCGGGGTGCGAGTGCTCCGCAGGCCGTTCGCCTTCAACGATCTGCTGCGCACCGTTTCGGAGGTGCTCCCTGCCCAGGCATGAAGCGCTCGGGAGCGTGATCTCCACGCAAGACGCATCACGCCTCGTTTGCCCGCGAGACCTGCACCCGCTCGAGCAGCGCTGACTCGCGGGGGTAGCGGGCGCGAAAGTCCGCCAGATAGTCCTCGCTGAACAGCCGCTGCGCCAGGAGGCGGCCATCAGACAGGGAGGCCAACCGGCGCAGGACGTCGTCCGTGAGCAGCGCCGCGCGCTCATCTGCCGGGAGCGGCCACGTGCTACGACGCGAAAGCTGCACGATGCCTTCTGCCTGGGCGATCAACAACAGGCAATTCTCTGCCCCTGCCGCCATGCCGGTCTTGCCTGCCGGTTCCTGAGTCATTTCCGATACCACCACCGCACGTTATCCCGTACCAGCCCTGCGCCATACTTTACCCGCGCGCCGTATCGCAGCGATTGGGCTCGCTCTGGATGCGCCGCACAGGGTGCAGACGCGGCTTACACCTGACGTCCCATGTCTGCGAGTCACCCTCACAACTCCCTTGACTCCCACGAGATTAGATCATATGTTCTAATACCCGTGAGGTTGGGGCCGGGGTGAAGCCGCCGGCGCCTGATGGGAAGCGAGGCACATCATGGCCATTGCCGCCATTGTCATTCCACATTTTGCGCTGCGGGTCGCGCTGCTGGAGCAGCCGCACCTTGATGGGCAACCGCTCATCCTGGGTCCAGCGCCGGGCGAGCGCCCCGTGGTGCAGGACGCCACGCCGGAGGCGCGGCGGAGCGGTGTCCGGGCCGGTCAGGGACTGCGGGAAGCCCTGGCCCTCTGCCCGGAGGCCCGCATTATCACGCCGCACCCGATCCGCGAGCAGGCGGCCGCGGAGCGCATTATCGCCGGGCTGGAGCGGCTTGTGCCGGCAGTCGGGGTCGCGCCGGAGCCAGGACGTTACCTGGTCGATCTTAGCGGCATGGAGCGGCGCCTGGGCCTGCCGCCGCAAGCGGCAGAGCAATTGCTGCGCACCATGCCGGCCATCCTGCGCCCGCGTGCGGGCGTGGCGGAGGGGCGCTTCGCCGCTATTGTGGCCGCATATCACGCGCGCCCGGGCGGCGTGGAGGTGATGGACGAGTCCCGGCAAACCCAGATCTTTGCCCAGGCGCCTATCGGCCTGCTGCCACTCGCACCCAGCAGGCTGCGTAGTCTGGAGCGCATGGGCGTCCGCACGCTGGGGGACTTTGCCGCGCTCAAGCCGAGCGCCGTCGCGGCCCGCTTCGGCCGGGATGGTCACGACGCCTGGCAACTGGCGCACGGGGAGCATGACGAGCCGGTGCGCGGCCGGGAGCGGCCGGAGGTCGTCACGGTGCGCCTGGTCCTGCCCGCGCCGGTGACCACGCGCGAGATGCTGCTGGTGGCCATCACTCGGCTGCTCACGCGGGCCTTTGCCCAGCCTCGCCTGCAGCGGCGCCACGCGCGCCAGGTGCGGCTCCAGGCCATTCTGGAGGGCGGTCAGTCGTGGGAGCACATGGTCACGCTGCGCAACCCGGGCCGGGAGCAGCGCGTGAACGAGGCGCTGCGCTACCGCCTGCAGGATGTGGAGCTGCCGGGACCCGTGGAAGCCCTGGCGCTGGAACTCTCCGGGCTGACCGATGCGGCTAGCCGGCAGGAGCAGTTGCCCGGCTTCGCCTCGCAGCGCCGCGCGCACCTGGAGGGCGCCTGCCAGGAACTGGCGCAGCGCTTTGGTGGCACATCTGGCCTGTTCCAGGTCGTGGAGGTTGAACCATGGTCCCATCTTCCCGAGCGGCAGCACGCCCTGATCGCGTTCACACCCTGAAGCTCCCCTCCCCCGTTGAGGTCACGCTACACGCCCGGAGCGGTGCTCCGCGGCGGATCTACACCCGGCAGCGCTGGCGGGATGTGGCGGAGGTGCTGGATAGCTGGCTGGTGGAAACGGAATGGTGGCGGCCAGCGCCGATACGGCGTCGCTATTTCCAGCTCCTGCTGGCCGATGGCGTCACCTTCACGCTCTTCCAGGACCTGCTCGATGAGCACTGGTACGCCCAGGCGGCGTGAGAGAGGAATGGGCTTGGGAATCGGCTCCGCAAAGGTGATGAGGCCATCCGTCCAACCTCATGGGTTATCCGAAGCACGCTGTCTGCCAGGTGTCGTTGGATGGTCACGCCCCCATTCCGCCGCCCACCCACGCGTGTCGTTCTGCGCGCAGTCGAAGGGTCTCGTTCGCCAACCAGCACAAGTACGAGATGACACGCGCGGGGAGCGGTGAGACGGTGACCGGTTGGGTGCGAAGCGAGGGAACGACGAGATCCTTCGCCTGCGGGCTCAGGATGACACATCAACATGGTCGACACACGGCAGCCAGACGCCCACTCGAAGAAGCATGTCACCTGCGAACGAAAAATCGGTTATGACAACAGAAGCCAGGAGCGTGGCCACGCTCCTGGCTCATCTTCGCTGAAACTCTCTCGCCGCGCCTACACCAGCGCCGGGCGGATCTCCTTCACCGCGCGGCGGAAGCCACCGAGGACGGTGCCGATTGTTTCGGAGGTCATCGGGGTGGAGGTGCACATCATCAGGCGGGGCGCAGCGTAGATGCCTTCGCCCAGCAGCGCCAGGTGGAGCAGCCGGGCCAGGCCCTTGTCGGCGCGGGCGGCATCCCGGTAGCAGGTGATGCTGTCAACGCCCAGGTGAACCCCCACGAAGGAGCCGTAGCCGGTCACGGTGGCGGTGATCCCCTGCTCCGCGACGATCTCCCGCAAGCCCGAGCGCAACTGCTCGCCCAGCGCGTTGATGTGCGCGACCTGGTCGGCGGTGTACGCCTCCATCGCGGCAACGCCAGCCGCCATGGTGACCAGGTTGCCGTTGAACGTGCCGGACTGCCAGAGCGGCGCCGGGCGCGACGGATCGAACTGCTCCATGACCTCCGCGCGCCCGCCGAACGCCCCCACCGGGAAGCCGCCGCCGATGATCTTGGCGAAGGTGGTCAGGTCAGGCCGCACGCGGTAGTGCTCCTGTACCCCGCCCGGCTCCAGCCGGAAGGTCATCACCTCGTCAAAGATGAGCAGGGAATCACTCTCGATCGTCAACGCGCGCAGGGCTTCCAGGAAAGCCTGGTCAGCGGGCAGCATCCCGGCGGAGCCCATGACCGGCTCGATGATGATGGCGGCGATCTCGCTGCCCCGCTCACGCATCAGGCGCTCGATGGCCTCGATGTCGTTCAGCGGGGTGACGAGCACGTTCTCCAGCGTGTTCCGCGGCACGCCCGCGGTATCCAGCACACCCTGCGGCGCGTGCGCGGGACCAGCGGCAGGATCGCCCGGGGCGGGGTGCACGCTCACCTCCGCGTCGTCATAGGTGCCGTGGTAGCCGCCCTCCATCTTCACGATGACATCGCGGCCGGTGAAGGCGCGGGCGGCCCGAATGGCGTTCATCCCCGCTTCCGTCCCGGAGTTGCAGAAGCGGATCATATCCACCGAGGCCACGCGCTCCGTCATGATCTGCGCCAGGCGGATCTGCGCACTGTTTGGCGCCGGGAAGGCGGTGCCCGTTGGCAGCAGAGCTGTGACCGCCGCCACCACCGCCGGGTAGCCGTGGCCATGGATGAGCGAGGTGTAGTTGTTCAGCAAATCGATGTAGGCGCGGCCATCCGCGTCGTGGAGCTCGTAGCCGCGCCCCTCGGAGACGTTCAGCGGGTAGGGGGCGTGGAAGGCGACCGTGCGTGTGTCGCCACCGGGCATCACCTTGCGCGCTTCCTCGTGCAATGCCGCCGAACGGGGAGAACTGGCCCGGTAATCGGCCAGGACATCCGCTTCAATCTGGGCACGAGTTCGCGATTCAACGGTACTGGTTACCTGCAGGGCCACGAGCGCTCTCCTGTTCCTCGCCGTCCAAACGGGTGCGATAGCGCGATCGTAGGAACTGGCCGCAGACGCGTCAATAGCCACCGTGTACGATGACGGCTGATGACAACGCTATCCGAAGAGGAGCGAACGTGAGGATCGAGCCATTCCAGCTAGAGCGCTGGATGACGAAGTACGAGATGGTGGTCAAGTGGGACATTGCCGAAAGCGGCATCTACCCCATGACCATGCGCGAGATCGTGAACCTGGTGCCGGTGGAAGAGCGTGGCTCAACGCTGGAGGGGCTGCTGGATACGCGCCTGGGGTACAGCGAGGCGCGTGGCAGCGAAGAACTGCGCAGCCTGATCGCCGCAACCTACGCCGACACCAGTCCAGACGAAATCCTCATCACCACTGGCGCCATCGAGGCCAACTACCTGCTCTTCAACGAGCTGCTCGATCCCGGGGACCGCGTGGTGGCCGTTGCGCCGGCCTACCAGCAACTGAACAGCGTGCCACGCGCCATCGGCTGCGATGTCGCGCTCTGGCATCTGCGCACGGAAGGCACGTTCCACT
>JALYWD010000495.1 GCA_030852885.1 Chloroflexota bacterium
GTCATAGACTGCGAAATACGACTTTCGATAGACGCGTGCCGGATATCCCCGACCCATACTGCGGACCAGGACCCACCCACGCCTGATCTGGGCGGGGTGGGCTCCGCACTATTGAACCTGTCATTCAAGGAGGAATCCCCATGACCGCTCTCCGTCCCTTCGTCCTCGCCGCACTCGTGGCTATCGCCCTCCTGCTTGGGGCACGCGGCGCCCTCGGGCAGACGCCATCAGCCTCGCCCACGGCAAGCACCCCCAGCGCTGATCCCATGGCCGGGATCACGAGCGAGACATTGGGCAGTGGCGTGCCCAGCGCCGCGCCCGGCCAATCGTTTGAGCTCGCGAGCGTCACCTTCGCCCCGGATGCGACGATTCCGCTGCACACCAACCCGGGCTCGCAAATCGTCTCCGTGCTCTCCGGGGAGCTGACGCTGACCGCGATCCAGGCGGGCGGGCAACTGATGCGCGCGCCGGACGCGGACGGGACGCCTGTCCCCACGCCGCTCGAGCCTGGCGGCTCGGTTGTGCTGCACGCGGGGGAGGGCTTCTTCTTCCCGCAAGGGACGGTGCACCAGCTCCACAACGCCGGCACGGAACCGGCCGTGATCATGGTGGCCACGCTCTTTGCCGCCGATCAGCCGGACCTGGTCTGGACCAACGAGCAGGGGACGCCGATCCCCTAGGTGAGCGACTGGCGGGATACCGGCGCGATTGTGAGAGATGCGGCTGCCGCCCTGGGTGTCGCCACGCACCCCACCAGCGGCGATGCCACTACGCGCCCGTCTCGTGGTGCGGCGCGCCGACCGACCTGGATTCGGGCGAGCCGCGCTGCCGTAACCAGATCGAGAGCACGACGACGGAAAAGACGGCCAGGAACTCACTCTGCCAGTTCTGGAAAGACTGGAACCAGAAGTCGGCCGAGTGCATGAACTGCCAGACCGTCTGGGGCGCTTCACCGTGCAGCACGTTCTCCTCGTTGGAGACCCACGTGCCGCCGAAGGCGTGCAGGACAAACGTGAGGAGAAAGAGCAGCAGAAACGCCAGGCTCAGGGAGTTCTCGTAGAGCTTCAGCGCCAGCCCGCCGTGCCGCACCGGCCAGGGAGCACCGGGGTTCTGCCGCTCTGCTTCGGGGTCCGGCGCACCCTCGTCCAGGTTGTCGGGGTCCTTCGATTCCGATGAGCCACGCTGGAAGAGGAAGACCGTCAGCAGGACGTACGCGCCCATCTGCAGGTACTCGCTCTCCCAGTTCTCGAAGGTTGCCTCGATGAAGTGGCCGCTCTGGAGATAGGCGGGGTACGTCAGCGCCGGCTGCTCGTGCTCCTCCCGCTCCTCGTTCTCCACCTGCCAGCCGGTGTAGCTCTGGGCGCCCAGGAAGAGCGCAAAGAACGCAAACAGCACCAGGCTCAGACCATTGTTACGGAAAAACCGTTGCATCTTCCCTGCCCCGGGGCATCGGCGGGGTCAGCCGGTCCCGCGCCAGGTGCTTGCGAGGCAGGCGCTCCTGGTTGCTGCTGAAGCACAACCTGAGCCAGCACGGTAGCCCCCGCTCCATTGCCCGGCGCAGGCCAGGACACCGTGCAGCGGGAGGCTGGCGGGTGGCGGCAGGGGCAGGCAGGGACGCGGGTGGCGGGCGGGCACGGAAGATGCCATGTCAGACGCAAGCGCGACGTGAGCAGGAGGTTTCCATGACGGCACAGGATCACCACGAAGACGAGCAGAGCGGTGTGCGCGAGCGGCTGGGCGGGGTGGTGCACGCGGTGCAGGACGCCGTGAGCGAGCACGTGGCCCCGGCCTTCGACGCAGTGACGTCGGCGCTGCACGAGGCGGGGCACGCGGCCACGCACCTGCGCGGCCACCAGCAGAGCCCGGCGCCGGACGCGGGCCCGGCCCTGGTGCCCAGCGGTACGCAGATCGTGCGCCCCCCCAAGGGCGGCGACACGTTCCACGCCTGGCGCGATGGCCAGTGGACGCCGGTGCACCGGGAGCACGGCGCTGGCTGGGTCTGGAGCGCCTGACCTCGTGAGCGTGGCGGGCGCGGCTTGTGCCCGCCACGCCATCCCTACCCTATGGGAAGATCGCGCGCCATGCGCGGTCCGCCAGTCTGCGCGGGTCGTCCTTCGCTTCCGCCCCGGGGAGATGGGCGTGGTCCACGGTGCACCGCCCGGAGCTCAGGACTCCGGGTCGTACGCGATCTCCCGCACGTCCTGGGCGCAGCGGCAGGCGGCGGCGAGTTTGGCCGCCCACCCCAGCGCGTCCTCGCGCGAGGGCACTTCGAGAATCGAGAAGCCGCCGAGGACCGCCCTGGTCTCCGGGTACGGGCCGTCGCTGACCGTGCCGTCGGTGGCCACGATGCTGGCGCGCTGGCTGAAGATGCCGCCGCCAAAGATCCACACCCCGGCGGCTTTGGCGTCGGCCACCACCTGACGCGAGGCCGCGCTCACCTCGGGCAGGTCCTCCTCCGGGATGACCATCGTGCCGTCGTCGAACGAGATCAGGTAGCGCTGCATTGCCTGCCTCCATGTGCTGGCCGCCTCCGGCCGTCGCATGCTCTCTTGTCGAACACCGCGCGCCGGATTCGACAGGCGGCCGATAGGCGAGGCTCGCCACTCCTGCGTATCCGGCTGGCCGCCCCCCGGCATGATCGCCGGGGTCGGGTCCGGGAGACCAGGCGGCTGGAAAGGTTTGGCGCACTCAGCGGCATGATGCGACGCTCCGCGGTGGAGACGCCGGCAGGATGCGCCCTGGCTCGCGCCCGGCGGCGGGCTGGTGCGGCAGCGGGCCGGCATCCGCCGGCTGCCCCGCCAGCACCACCGTGACCGGCAGCGACGTGCCCAGCACC
>JALYWD010000507.1 GCA_030852885.1 Chloroflexota bacterium
CGCCACTGCTGGCCAAGGACGCCTTCAATATTGGCGCAAGTGGCTTCGGTATGTTGATGTCGTCGCTTGGTGTCGGCTCACTCACCGGCGCGCTGCTGCTGGCGTTCACGGGCCGTCGTCCGTCGCCACGCATGCTGGTCACCACCGCCCTGGCCTTTGGCCTGCTCGAGATTGGCCTGGCAATGTCGGCGAAGTTCCAGACGCCCCCACTGGTGGCCATGCTCCTCATGGTCGGGGTCGGCTTCACCATGACCTCCACCATGACCCAGGCCAACACTACCGTTCAGACGAATACGCCCGATGCCATGCGTGGCCGTGTCATGAGCATCTACCTGACGGTCTTCGCTGGCGGCACGCCCATTGGCGATGCGTTGGCAGGTCTCTTCAGCGAGCATTGGGGCGTGGCCATAGCCATTGCCATCGGCGGCGCGGTCGTGGCAATTGTCGCCGTCATGATTGCGCGGCAACTGGCCCGCGCCGAGCGGAACCTGCCCGAACCAGCGGTCACCTGAGCCCACCTTTCGTTCTCCGCCTTCGCCTTCGCTCAGGGCCGCGGATGCATCCAGGAACACGCACCCCACTTCTTATTACCCGTCCCGGCGAAGAAAACGACAGGTCATTTCGGCCTCACGCCTTCACGGCGGGTACTCTGCCGCCGGCTGTGCCAGACTTCCCGCTCTAGGCGATGATCTCACCGGAGCCACCGCATGCCGCTCGGTCCGTTCGCACTCATCAGTGTCTTCTACCTCATTATTGGGGCGCGCGTCGTCTACCAGTTGATCCGCAACTTCCGGGGCACGTTCGACACGAACTTCACCCCGGAAGATCGGCATCTCGTCGATCAGTCCGCGTTCTTCGTTCTCATCCCCATCTCGGTCGCGCTGCATGAGCTGGGGCATGCCGTTGCCATCTGGCTCTTCGGTGGCCACGTGCTGGGCTGGGGCTTCTTTGGCTTCGCGGGCTACGTCGAGTTCAATCCCCGCGAGTTCACAAACGCGCAGCAGGTCATCATCGCCTCCGCTGGCACCATGGTGAATATCGTGCTGGCCGCCATCGCCGTCGGGCTCGTGTTCCTCAAGAAGCCGCCCATGCGCGCCGCCGTCAACGAGTTGCTGATCCAGTTCACCTGGATCTCCCTGCTCAACGCGCTGGTGCTCTACCCCCTCCTCGACTTTGCCAGTGGCATCAACGGCGACTGGATGCAGATGTACGACTTCAGCGTGCCCATGCTGAGCGTCGTCATCCTGGTCGTGCATGTCGCAGTCCTGGGCCTGCTCGCCTATGCCTGGCGCAATCCCGGCATCCGCGCCCGCATTGCGAAGCTCACCGGTGAATCCTCCCCGGCACGGCGCGCTGGCGGCGGGAAACAGATGCCGCTCAGCGAGGCCACCGCCACGGAACGCACCCTGCACGAGGCCGCCTCGCGCGTATCGAGCGGCTGGCCCTCGCCGGTCGAGGCCGCCCTGCAGCGCGGGAAGGCTGGCTCGGCGCTCATCCTGACCTGGGGCGATCCTGACTTCCGCCGCTCGGTGATTGCCTCCGCGCCCGAGGCAGGAGGAATTGACCTTTCCGGCGTGCTGCGCGTGGCCGCCCGCCCACCCGAGCAGCGCCCGCTTGGCCGTGACCCCGCCCCGCTGGATGCGGAGCGGCTCACGCTCATGCTGCGCCTGGCCATGGAGACGGTCAATGGCTGGACCCCGCGCCTCAACGGTGCTGGCGCACCGCTGGCCAATACCCCACAGCGGCAGGTGGAGTCATGAACAGGATTGACGATAGCCCGGAGTGGTCAACAGAGGGCCTGGGCATTGCCATCCGCATGCAGCACGGAGATTTCGGCCGGGAGTCGCGCACGCCCTTCTATCTGCGCCTGGCCGCCGTTTTGCTCAGCGTGACCACCCTGGGCATCCTCCTGGGCGTGGCCGGCTGGTACGCCTGGCGCTCCCTTGCGCGCCGCGCGGCAGAGGAGGAGGCGGCCACGCCGGACACGCCGGGCGCCGCCGCGCGTGGCTGAGGCCCCGGCCGAGCCCTCCTATCGCCTGAGTGACGCCGCCGCGAAACGCGGCCTGCTCGTGCTGCTCGTTTCCACCTTCTTCGCCTGGGGTGGGTTCTTCCTCGTTATCCCCATGATCTCGGTGCACTACGTGGATCAGCTCGGCTGGTCCGCCGCGTCAATCGGCCTGGTGCTGGCCGCCCGGCAGTTTCTCCAGCAGGGGTTGACGCCCTTCAGTGGCGCCCTGGCGGACCGCTTCGGGGCCAAGCCGCTGATCGTGCTGGGCATGGCTGTGCGCGCCGTCGGCTTCGCCGGGATGGCCTTTGCCGCCACGTACCCGATCCTGATGACGACCGCCATCGTCTCCGCGATGGGCGGCGCGCTGTTCGAATCCCCGCGCGCGGCCGCCATCGCCTCCCTCGCCCGGGAAGATGAGCGGGCTGCCTACTACGCCAAGACCGGCGTCGTTGGCGGCCTTGGCATCACCTTCGGCACCCAGGTGGGCGCGCTGCTGCTCGGGTTCGATTTCAGCTACGTGGCGCTGGCGGCGGCATGCTCGTACATCATCCTGCTCGTCCTGATCGTGGTCTGGCTGCCCGCGGTGAAGGTGGCCGAGGAAGGTGGCGCATTCCGCGGGCTCAACCTGGCCTTTCGTGACCGCTACTTCCTCAGTTACCTGAGCTTCTCAAGCGGGCAGCAATTCATGGCCGCGCAGTTCTCGATCACGCTGCCGCTCGTAGCCGTCGCGGTCGCGGGCAATGCCAGCGCGGTCGCCTGGGTCTACGCGGTGAACTCGCTCGTGGCCGTGGTGCTGGGCTACCCCATTCCGCGCCTGGCGGAGCGCAGGCTCGGCGCGCGCGCGTCACTGGTGATCGGCGTGGTGATCACGGCCATCGGCCTGATCATGATCGGCCTCTCGCGCGAGACGATCAGCTTGCTGGTAGCCGTCTTCGTCTACTCGGTCGGCGTGGTGCTCGTCCGCCCCATCGAGCAAACGGTGGTGGCCAGCCTGGCGAACCCGGTCGCGCTGGGCTCCTACTTCGGCGTGGCCTCCCTGGCCGTCGCCTTCGGGGGTGGCCTGGGCAACTTCGCCGGCGGCGCGCTCTACGACGTCGGCGACCGGCTGCACCAGCCAGCGCTCCCCTGGTTCATCTTCGGCGCGGTTGGCCTGGTTGCCGCCGCGGGCATCTGGTGGTTCCTGCTCGGGCCTGCCCGGGAAGCACCCCGCCGGCAAATCGGCTGAGAGATCCGCACGAGCGCGGCGTCTGGCCCGCCGGGAGCTAAAGACTCCCGGCTACCCTCAACGGAAGGCCCATGAATGGGCCTGAAACGTTCCGTACTTCATTCGGACCATGCGCGAAAAGAGCGAACGCATCTCATATTCCAGCCCCGTTTACGGGGCTTCCGTCGGGTTGTAGCCGGAGGTCTCTAGCCTCCGGCGGCCGGGCCGGATTGCCACGCGGTGGCCACGCAACCTCGCTGCCGCAAGGCGCACCAAGCATTCTCGATGTAGCTTGCAACACGAAGGGATCGTCCGGCACTGCTACATCTTCTATCA
>JALYWD010000518.1 GCA_030852885.1 Chloroflexota bacterium
CCCGACGCCGCGCGTGATCCGGCCACCCACCCCGGTTGGCGAGGGGTAGTCACCCCGCCGGGGCCTTGCCAGCCAGCGCGGCGCGTGTTCCCATCTCCGGTGAAGAGATGACGCGCGCCGCGCAAAACATGTGTCGTCTCGAGCGAAGTCGAGAGATCTCGTCGGCCATCCCATGAGTGAAGGACGAGACTCGTCAACTTCGCCTGGGATGACACGATTTCTGCAACGTTCTTGACCAGGAACCCTGCGTACTGGAGACTCGCCATGACCAATCAGCACACCTCAACCATTCCCCCGTACATCCACGATTGGTTCACGCAACTGCCAGCCCGCGCACTGGCGGCAGAGATCGATCCCGCCACCACGGCCATTTTCAGCGCGGACATGATCAACGGCTTCTGTCACTTCGGGGCGCTGGCCTCGGACCGCGTCAACGCCCTGATCGGCCCGGTGGTCGATCTCTTCACGCGCGCCCACGCGCTGGGCGTGCGCGAGTTCGTGCTGCTGCAGGACACCCACGAGCCGGACGCGCCGGAGTTCGCTGCCTGGCCGCCGCACTGCGTGCGTGGCACGCCGGAATCCGAAACGATCCCGGAACTGGCCGCCCTCCCCTTCGCCAATCTCTTTACCGTGGTGGAGAAGAACTCCCTGCACCCCGGCCATGAGACGGAGTTCGATGCCTGGCTGGCGGCCCACCCGCAGGTACGCACCGCTGTGGTGGTGGGGGACTGCACCGATCTCTGTGTGTATCAACTCGCCATGCACCTGCGCGTCGTCGCCAACGCCCGCAACATCCCGGATGTGCGCGTCATCGTGCCCGTCAACGCGGTGGACACCTACGACCTCTCACCAGATGCTGCCGCTGCCATCGGCGCTTTCCCCCACCCCGCGCAGTTCTTCCACGAGGTGTTCCTCTACCACATGGCGCTCAACGGGATTGAGGTAGTGCGGGAGTTGGGGTAAGACTGCGATACCCTTACGGAGCAGTACGTCTCGATGCCGAGCAACACCAATGGAGGAACACCATGGCCGAATCCACGATCAACCGATCCGCCCTGCCGACGCACAGTTTCGACTGGGGCGCCATCAAGTGGCTCGTCTCGCCCTCCACCACGCCGGGCGCACAGATGACGTTCGGCGAGGTGCTGCTGCTCCCCGGCAAGGGGCATGAGCGGCACAACCACCCGGACGCGGAGGAAGTGCTCTACATCCTCTCCGGCGAGGCCGAGCAAATGGTCAACGACGAGCCTCCCTTCCCGGTGCGGGCCGGAGACGTGCTCTACATCCCCACCGGCGCCTTCCACTCCACCATCAACACCGGCTGGGAGCCGGTCCGCCTCATCGCCGTCTACAACCCCGGCGGCTCTGAGCTGGGACTGGCTGAGTTGCCGGACCACCAGGAGACCCCGGCAGGAGAAACGCTGGGGCTGGTGCGCGGATAGCAGCAGCGGGACGCCAGGGAGAACCTGGCGGACGACGTAGCGCCACTCAGAATTTGAGTAGGTCGTCGCCCTAATCTGAGGGCCATGCGCATTTCGTATTCCCCTCGTAGAGCGCAGGATGGTGGTGCGTGGTCATGGTCTACGCATCGCTTTATGGTCCTGGGTTTTTGACCCAGCAACCTGGCCAACGAGGGGGCATCCTGCGTGGACATACCTATCGTTGCGGGCGTGGGCCATGGTTCCACGCCCCTCTTTGCTTGCGGCGGCGCACTGCGCGCATGCGGCGGCCTGACCTACAACCTCATTGCCCAGGCCCGGGCCTGATCGCGAGGGCCAGTATGCAGACGTTTTCACCCAGTTTGCTGCCGTGGCTCGCGATCCTGGCTGTGTCAGTGGCTTGCGATGTTGGCGCCACAGCCTATTTGAAGGTCGCCAGCGACCGCCTGGGCGGTGGCGGGTTTCTGGGCGCGGCGTTGCTTGGGGCACTCGCCTTTGCCCCATCGATCGTGGCGTTTGCCTACGCCATGCGCATTGGGCCGTCCTACATCGCCACCGTGGGTATCTGGGCTGTCGGGGTCTACGCGGCCAACGCGCTGGTCGGGATCGCCGCGTTTGGAGACGCCTTCAGTTGGCGTACGGTCGTGGGGATAGCCGCGGCGTGCGTCACCATTGTGCTCCTGAAGCCGACCTGAGCCACGGCAAGGGAACATGATGGTACGGCAGGGAAGGCCGGGTTCAACATCCTGTCCTCGTTGCCCTACTGCTCTACCGGACGCGGCCGCAGCGTGATCGGTGCGGCTGCTCCCGTTGGCGCGGGTTCCCACGGGCGCATGGTGGCCGCCACCAGCAACGCGAAGAGGGCGAAGCCGCTGGCGATCAGCGCCTGGCCCAGCAACAGTAGCGCTGGGGACCCGGTACCATAGGCACGCCAGACCAGCGCCACCACCGTCAGCGCCACGCCGGAGGACAGCACGCCGAGTTGCAGCGGCGCCAACCGGGGCCAGCGCAGTGGGCGGCCGGCAAAGCGTGGGATCAGGTAGTAGCCCGCGCCGGAAATCAGCAGCCCGGTCCAGCCGAAGAGATTGATCTCCGCGTGCGCCAGGCGCAGCCTCGCCCCGCTGGCAGGATCAACGGCGAAGAGGCTGCCCAGCGCAATGCCAGTCAGCAGAAGCACGGCGGCGCCCGTGAACGCGGCGCGCGTGGGCTGGGGCAGGCCGGGAATGAGCGGCGCGACGTTCACGAGCAGCAGCCCGATCCCCACCGCCTGCAGCGGACCGGCCACCGCGAACATGCGCAGATCATTGGTGGCCAGCGCATGCAGCATGGCCGGCAGCCCCAGCGCCAGCACCAGCAGGTGCAGCCGAATCAGGCCAACGTGGCGCCACTCGCGCCCGCTCCAGCGGGCGACCGCGTGATAGCAAACCCCGGAGGCCATGGAGAGGAAGAATCCGATCAGCATGGCGTGGGCCCAGACCAGGTCCCAGCGCCCACTCCCCAGCTTCCAGAAGTGCAGCGCCAGTCCGGAGGTCAGCCCGAAGAGAAGGTACACCCCGGCCAGTTGCATGAAGCGCGTGGCCAGGCGGTCCACCTCGGTTTGCCCGGCGAATGGCAGCGGTGGCGGCGGCAGGGTAGCGGGCTGCCGAAACAGACGCCGCACGTTGATCATGAAGAGCACGCCACCCGCCAGGGCGGCAGCACTGCCCACGATGGCCAGGCCCCGCAGGTCCAGCGCGTTGCCCACGAAGCCGAGCCACGCCCCGGCCAGCGCCAGCGCCACCTGGGCTTGCAGCAGGGCGGGGCTGGTCCACATGCGGCGCGAGAACACGGGCACGATCCGCAGGTTCACCGCGTAGATCATGGGGGTAATTCCGCCCAGGATCGCCAGTTGCACCGCAGCCGGCCAGAGCGCGGGACGATAAGCGGCCAGCCCGGCAGCCAGCGCCGCCACGGTGAAGGCAATCATCGCCGCGGTCATGGCGGCAGGAGTAAGTAACCGTCCCATCATGAACTCCGTCGTTGGGTCTCGTACCGGGAAGTGGTGATGCGGGACGGGTCAGCGGGGGTCATGGGACGATGCCTGGATGATGCCGGCAATCCGGGGAAGCACCCTGTCCCGGTCGAGCCCGTGCAGCGTGAGCGCCTCCCCCAGCGGGTGGGAGCCTCCACAGCAGAGGTCGATGCCCAGCGGCGCGAGGATCGCCATCGTATCGGGGTACGTTTCCACGAGGTCGCGAACCAGGGTTCTCGCGAGGGTGTCGTCCTCTGGGGTGCTGATTCTGGCGGCGGTGTCACTCATCGGGTGTCTCCTTGCCGGGTCTCGCCCGGCGCATCGTGTTTCGTGCGGGGAACGCGCGGCCCGACCCGTGGCCAGAGTTGGGTCGCGAAGATGACGATTGCGGCGACCTGGAGCAGGGCTACGCCGCCCAGGGTGACCTGCGTCAGCGCGCTACCCAGGCCCATGCGCTCGATCGGTTCCGCGCCGACCCGCAGCAGCAGGCCAGCATTGAGCGCCACCATGGCCACCATCCCCAGGCGCTCGTCATAGCCCACCGGCTGGGCCGGGGTGCGCTTGCGCGGCAGCAGCCAGTAGGCCACCCCGATGACGAACTGCAGGAACCAGCCAACGAAGAGCATGTGGGCGTGGCTGGGCGCCAACCAGGCCACGAGCGCGCCGGGCAACGTGCCATCCAGCAGCATCAGGCCGCCCACGAGGGCGCCCGCCACCAGCCAGCACAGGGCGGCGCGCACCATGCGTGAACAGAGCGGATCCATATTTCTTGCGCCTACGCCAATTCGGCCGGACTTGCCCCTGGCCAGGCGAGGGTCAGCAGGAATGCGCCCTGTTCCAGGCAGCGCACCGCGTGGCGCACACCGCCCGCCACGGAGACGAGGGTGTCGGGAGTAAGCTCCTGCTCCGCCTCGGCCGTGGAGAACAGGAACCGCCCCTGGAGCGGCTGCACCGTGATGGTGCCGGGGGCAGTGTGCTCCGCGAGTTCGGCGCCCTCCCGCATGGTGACCAGCACCACGCGCAAGTCTGGCGTCTTGAGCAAGGTTTCAGCGCGGCGTCCGCTCTCCTCGTGCGGGGGAAAGCGCGCGACCTCCCCCCTGAGATCAACCATCGTCATGTTCGTGTTCGGGTCCATCGTGTTCTCCTGGCCGGGTAGGCCGCTACGCCCGCTTACTTGCCGCATCATGCACGAAGATGGTCGTGAAGTTCAGGATCGCCGCGGCGTGCAACCCACAACCAGAGCTGTACACCTCCGAGCCAGGCGCGGTGAAGGTACGAGTGTCAGACTGGCCGGGCAGCAGGAAGGTGTAAAGGATCATGTGCGGCGCATCGTCATCATTATGGATGACGATCGTGTCCCCCACGTTCAGGTCGATCACGCTCGGCATGGCGTAGCCGCGTCCCCCCGCTTGCTGGTCGGCACTGGCCCCGAGCGGGATGTTCATGGTCAGCACGCCATCAACCGGGATGCCTGGTATGGTGGCCAGCCCCTGTGGCACGGCAACATCCCCCGCTGGCAGAATCGTCTCAGTCGCGGGCGAGGCCAGGTTCACGACGCCGCCCGCGAGTGCCGCGGTGGCAACCAGGCCAACCACCGAACCCAGCAGCCGGCGGCGGTTCCACCGCGCGCCGCGCGGCGCCAGCGGGTCCTGGATGAGATGGCCAGTGGTCGAGATGGGCGTGGCGCTCATGGGGCTTTCCTTCCGTCGCTCGCTGGTGACGCCCTCGTGGCGCCACCGGCATGACGGGTATATGGGGCTACTCGGCTTGCAGCAGGGCAATCGCGCCGTGCGCCGCGTGGCCGAAGGCGTGGTTGACCGCCGGGTAGATGCCTGGCTCGTGCAGCGTCAGCTCAACGCAGATGCCATCGCCAGGGCCAATAGCCATCGATTGCAGGCCGACCATCTTGTTCAGCGGGTTGGCGTTCAGGTAGCCGGCGTCAAAGATGGCGCCCACCACGTGGAAGCTGGACCAGGCGTTCGGGCCGACGTTTGTGACGAAGATGCGGATTGGCTCGCCCGCCTTGACCTTGATCGGGTTCTCCACATACTGGTTGGCGTAGCCATTGAAGACCACGTAGTCCATATTCCCGTGGCCCAGCATCTTGGTGTAGTCCGGCACCTTCACGCCGTTCTCGCCGTCGGTCAGGTAGAAATCGCTCTGGATGAAGACAAGCTCCTGGGCAGGCGACCACCCTTCCTTCGGGTCCACGATCATCGCGCCGTACATCCCGGCCCCGATGTGCATGAGCACCGGCGGCGTGCCGCAGTGGTACATGAACGCGCCGGGGTAGTTGGCGGTAAAGCTCCAGGAGAACTCCTCGCCAGGCATGATCGTCTTGTAGTTCACATCTGGCGGCGTCTGCGCCGAGTGGAAGTCGACCGAGTGCGACGTCGTGGCGCTGGGATCGATGGCCAGGGTGAAGTTGACCTTGTCCCCTTCCACCACGCGCAGGGTGGGACCAGGCACGGTGCCATCGAAGGTCCAGGCGGCGTAGGGCACATCCTTGGCCACGAAAACGGTGGCGTCCTTCGCGGTGAGCCTGATCTGCTTGTCGCCGGCTTCCACCGCCGGCAGGAAGGGATCGTATGGTGTAAACGCCTGCGGTTCAGATGGCACCGGGCTCGATGCTCCCGTTCCCTCTGCGTGTGGATCAGACCCGACATAGCCATCTTCCGGCGGAGTGTCCTGGGCGAAGGCGCGCTGCGCCAGGCCGCCGAACGCCGGCACGGCCAGCCCCAGGGCGGCGGCGCGGCGGAAGAACGCGCGGCGGTCACCGCCGGTCGCCTCGAGAAAGTTGTGCACCTCATCCGCGGCGAGTGTTGGGCCAGTTGGGAATTGATACGTGCTCACAGGTTCCTCCCAGGATCACTACAGCGTCCGCGGGAGATCACCACACCGGGAAACCTCATCGCGACATTGCCATTTTGTGGGAGTTGCAATGCTCGGGCCAAACGGCTCCGGGTAGTTTTGCGCCTATCCGAAGGGATAGGGTGAATGCTGCTGCTGCTTGCCATCGGGGTCAATCCAGCCACGT
>JALYWD010000540.1 GCA_030852885.1 Chloroflexota bacterium
GGATACCATCGAGTACAGGAACGACGGCTGGCCGCCTCAGTAGAAGAGGACGCAACGTGAAAACGCTCGTGCTCCTGCGCCACGGCAAGGCGCAGGCCGACTCCCCAGACGGTGACCACGCCCGCGAGCTGAAAAAGCGCGGCCGCCGCCAGGCGGCAGCGATGGGCAGCTACATCGGACGCGAAATTGGCATCCCGGATGCCATTATCACCTCGGACGCCACCCGCGCCGAGATCACCGCCGAGATCGCGGCCGAGGCGATGGGCTACGTCGGCGACCTGACGCTGGTGCCGCAAATCTACGAGGCTGACGTCACCACGCTGCTCGCCGTGGTGCGCAGCATCCTGGACGATGTCGAGACCGCGCTCCTGGTCGGGCACAACCCCGGCTTCGAGGAAGTCGCCGCGGCCCTGGCCGGGATCGATGAGGACGACGTCCTGCTGCCGACGGCGGCCTACGCCCACATCACGTTTGACACAGACTCCTGGGACAACGTCCGGAAGGGAACCGGTCGCTGGGAAGGCATCATGACGCCAAAGGAACTCCCGGAGGAGGAGGAGGAAGAAGCGTAGGAGCGCCGGAAACCCGGGGAAGCTCGCGCTACGCCAGCAACGCCATGGCGTTGCTCTGGCTGCCAAATTGCGCCTGGTGCAGTCGCCGGTACAGACCGTCCTTCGCCAGTAATTCGGCATGCGTACCTTGTTCGGCGATACCGGTTTCGTCGATCACCACAATACGGTCCGCGTGCTGCACCGTGGCAAGCCGGTGCGCGATCACGAGCGTGGTGCGCCCCTTCGAGAGTTCCATCAGCGCCTGCTGGATAGCCCGCTCCGTCTCGGAATCCAGCGCGGAGGTTGCTTCGTCGAGAATCAGGATCGGGGGGTTCTTGACGAACATGCGGGCGATGGCCAGGCGCTGCTTCTGCCCGCCCGAAAGCTTGACCCCGCGCTCGCCGATGATCGTGTCGAGACCTTCTGGCAGGTTCGCGATCACCAGGTCCAGCCGCGCGCGCCGTGCCGCCTCCATGATGTCCGCTTCCGTCGCGTCCAGTCGCCCATAGGCGATATTCTCGCGAATGGTTCCCGCGAAGAGGAACACATCCTGCTGGACGATCCCGATCTCCCGCCGCAGCGATGCCAGCGTCATCTCGCGGGTGTCGATACCGTCGATCAGGATGCGGCCGGCGTCTGGCTCGTAGAAGCGAGGCAAGAGCGAGGTGATCGTGGTCTTGCCCGCACCTGAGGGGCCGACAAACGCTATCGTTTCGCCGGCGCGAATCTCAAGATCCACCTGCTCCAGGACGGATTTGTGGGGGCCATATCCGAACGAGACATCCTCGTAGCGGATGTCACCCCGCAGGCCGGACACCGTGACGGCATTGGGGGCATCGACAACGTCTGGCTCGGTCTCCAGCAGTTCGGTGTAACGCTTGAACCCGGCGATCCCCTTGGGATAGATCTCGAGAATGGCGTTGATCTTCTCGACGGGCCGGAAGAAAACGCCGACCAGGAGCAGGAAGCTGACGAATCCTCCCTCGCTCAGTTGATTATGTAGCACCAGGTAGGAGCCAGCGATCATCACCACCAACTGCGTCAGCCGCATGCTGACGTAGCTGAGCGACATGCCGGTGGCCATTAGCCGGTAGGCCTCCAGCTTGGTCTCGCGGTAGCGGTCGTTGTCCCCGGCGAAAAGCTGGCGCTCATGGTCCTCGTTAGCAAACGCCTGGACCACGCGCATGCCGCCCACGTTCTCTTCGATGCGGGCGTTGAACTCCCCCACCCGGCTGAAAAGCGCACGCCAGGTGCGGGTCATGCGCCCGCCGTAACGAATGCTGATGCCGGCGCTGATGGGCACGATGACCCCGGTAATCAGCGCCAGCGTGGGGTTGATCCAGAACATGAGAAAAAAGGCGCCGATGAACGTCATGATGGCGATGAAGAGGTCTTCCGGCCCGTGGTGCGCGACCTCTCCGACCTCCTCCAGGTCCTTCGTGACGCGCGCCACCAGGTGCCCGGTCTTGTTGTTGTCGTAGTAGCGGAACGAGAGCTTTTGCAGGTGATCGAAGCTGCGCCGCCGCATCTCGGTCTCGATGTTAATTCCGAGCATGTGGCCCCAGTAGTTCACCACCACCATCAGGCCCGTGTTGACGAGATAGGTCACGAGCAGGGCCACGGAGGCGACCACAATCAGCGTCCAGTTCTGGCCGGGCAGCAACTGATCGACAAAGAGCCCGACCGCCATCGGGAAGGCGAGCTCCAGGACGCCGGAGAGCACCGCACAGGTGAAGTCCAGTGCGAAAAGCCCCCGGTGGGGGCGGTAGTACTCGGCGAATTTCCTGATGAGTTCCCGGTTGCTGGAACCACTTGAGGCGTTCAGATGGGCAGCGGACGCGTTCGCGGACATAGGCTCCTGTGGTGTAGCGATTGCCGTAGAGAGCAACGACTGACGCACGATCGCGCTCAGTATACGAGACGATTGGAGTCATTCTGGAATCCTCACGAATGACACATTCGATCTTAATATAATTCTACTATATGCCAAACAAACGCCGGTAATTTCTCTGCGCAGACTGCAAAATGAGCACAACTACGCATGTCTCTTTTACGAGAAATCGTGTAATTTACACAGCGTCGCATCTTGAAGCTGAGGAGCGTTGCACCGTGGCCGTCACCGATTCATCCTTGCCATCAGTTGTCGTCTTCCCATCCGGGAACGTGCTATTCGGGTCAGACGACCAGCGCTGCTCGTTTTCGCGGCAACGTGGGCGGTGGACGCTCCAGGCAGACTGCGAACTCTCTACCGCGCTGGACCTCCCGCCGCACGTCACCCTGGATGGCGGCGGTCACACGATAGCGCTGACAGGCGATGCTGAGGGATTCGAAAGCGCGGCCATCCGGGCAACCGGCGGCGATATCGTCAACCTCACGGTTGATGGCAGCCAACTGCTGCCAATCGCCCCGGCCTACTTCGCCGCCATTGCCCTGACTGCGCCCGGCCGTATCGCGCACACCACCGTGCGGAATATCCAGTTCCGCGAGGCCCCGCACTCCGCTATCGGCATCGAGGTTGCCGCATTCGACCGCGCCACCGCCCTGGTGCAGGACATCACGCTGGAGAACATCTCGGGCGCGGGCCTGCTGCTTACAGGTGACAACCAGATCACGGTCGAGCGGATGTCAAGTACCGGCGCAAACTCGGCGGTCCAGATGAACGGCACGCTCACGGCGCACCTCAGCCACGTCGTCGTTGAGCGCGCGCACGTGGGAGTACTCGCGCAGGATCAGTCCTGCGCGCGCATCACCGCCTCCACTGCTACTGGAGAGAGGGTGGCCGAAGACCAGGCGCTCATCCTCCAGGACACGCTGATTTTCATCGGTGCCGGAGACCGCGAGCGGGCCAGGCGACGCGCCGCGGAGGCCGCGGCGATGCCGGCTGACCTTCTCGGTTAGGCGCGGGCCTTCGGGTCCAGCACATCCCGGAAGCCATCTCCGATCAGGTTGAACGCCAGGACCGTCACCAACAGCGCGACGCCGGGGCCGAGCGAGTAGAGCGGGCGATCCGCCAGGTAGAGCGTGCCCTCCCGGATCATCTGGCCCCACGACGGCGTGGGTGGCTGCACGCCGAGGCCCACGAAGCTGAGGCTCGCTTCCAGGCGAATGGCGGATGCGGTCCACAGACTGGCGAAAACCAACAGGTCGCCGCTGATATTGGGCAGCACGTGCAGCCGCAGCAGGCGGCCACTGCTGGCCCCCACAGCCTTCGCCGCGTCGATGAACTCTTTCTCCTTGATCGCCAGCGTTGGGCCGTAGGCGATTCGGGCGAAGCGCGGCGCAATCGTGAGTCCAATGGCCAGGATCATCTTCTCCAGCCCTGGCCCCAGCACCGCCAGCACCAGCAGGCCGGTGATCAGGTCCGGGAAGGCGAGCAGGATATCGGTGATCCGCATCAGGACCGTCTCGACCTTGCCGCCGAAATACCCGGCCGCCACGCCAATCAACGTGCCCAGCGCGCCTCCCAGGATCACCGAGAACACACCGACCATGAGCGCGATGCGAGTGCCGAAGATGACGCGGGACAGGATGTCCCGCCCTTTGTCGTCGCGGCCCAGGGGGTAGTCCCAACTCGGCGGCGCCAGGCGGTCCCGCACGCTTTGATCGAGCGGATCGTGCGGCGCGATAAACGGCGCAAAGACGGCCACCAGCGTAAGCAGGATGATCAGGATCAGGCCGAGCACAGCCGGGCGATTCTTCACGAATGTGCGGATGGCACGCTGCCGCTGCGAAATGAGCTGCGGCCCTTCCGAATTGGTCAGCGACGGGACAGCGTCAACGGAAACAGCAGCCATCAGTCGTACCGCACGCGTGGGTCAACGAACGTGTAAATAATGTCCGTGACCAGGTTGATGAGGACAATGATCAAGGCGTAGACAACCATGATCGATTGCAGTGTCGTGTAGTCCTTCTGCTTGGTGGCGCCGACCATCAGCTTGCCCAGGCCGGGACGGGCGAAGACCTCCTCCACCAGCACCGAGCTACCGATCAGGCTGATGGCGAAGATGCCGACCAGCGAGACAATGGGAATGAGCGCCGCCCGCAACGCGTGGCTAATGAGGACGATGCGCTCCTGCAGCCCCTTTGCTCGCGCCGTGCGCACGTAGTCATCGCTCAGGATGGACAGCATGACCGAACGTGTCATGCGGGCGATGTAGGCCGTCTCGATCAGACCCAGCGTAATCGCCGGGAGCACCAGGTAGCGCAGGTTCTGCCCGGGCTCGGAGAACGGCGCAGAGCCCACTGCCGGAAACCAGCCCAGGCGCACGGCAAAGAAGAACATGAGAAGGATGCCAAGATAGAACGCGGGAAACGAGAGCCCCACCAGCGAGACGACCCGGCCGATGTAGTCGACGGGGCTGTTGCGCTTGACGGCGGTCGCAACGCCGGTGGGGATTCCCAGCACCAGCCCAAAGAGGATCGCCGCCAGGGTCAACTCGAGGGTATAGGGCAGCACGAACGCGATCTGCTCGATGACTGGCTTCTGCGAGATCATCGAGTTGCCCAGGTCGCCCCGCGCCAGGTCCCCCAGGAAATTGAGGTACTGCTGCCAGAGTGGAACGTTCAGCCCCATCTTTTCGCGCAGCGCCGCAACCGCCTCAGCCGAGGCGTAATCGCCCAATGCCGCTACCGCAGGGTCGCCCGGGGCGATGCGCACGATAATGAAGATGATGGTGAAGACTGCCAGCAACGTGGGGATAGCCAGCAGCAAACGGCGCCCGATATGGCGGACCATCCCCTCTCCCTCCGCGATGCACACTCACCCTCTCCGTCAGGAGCGGAGAGACGAAAGCCCCTCTCCCGGTGCGCGGGAGAGGGGTTGGGGTGAGGGTTTTACTCCGTGATCGTCGTCAGCTCAGTGATCTGCGGGTACAGGGCCAGGCTGGAGATCAGCTCATGCCCGTAATCCACCTTCGGGCTGCGAGCGTACACCTGGTTCTGGTAGTGCAGCGGCATGGCCACGGCATCCTTCAGCAGCTGGATGTTCGCCTGCTTCCAGAGCTCATCCTGCTTCTCCGCATCCGTCTCCGCACGCGCCTGCAGGATCAGGTCGTCGATCTCCCCGTAGTGGGAGAAGTTGGTGATTGGCGATGCGCCATCCACCACCGCCGACTCCGAGAAGAAGAAGTTGGTGAGGTAGACGTCGGCATTCGGGCGGAACGCCACATAGAGCACGATCGGGTTGACGTCCTGGCGAATCTGCTCGTGCATGGTGGCGTGGTCCACCACGTTGAGGTTGACGGTAATCCCCACATCCGCCAGCTCTGCCTGCAGTACCTCGTAGTTGGCGCGGTAGGCCGGCATCTCGGAGGTGATGAGGTCGATGCTCAGGTCAGAGACACCCGCCTCTTCGAGCAGCGCCGCCGCCTTCTCCGGATCGTAGTCGTACGCGACGCCCGCGGCCTCTGCTTCCTCGCGAGTCAGGCCGCCCGGCATGAAGGCCTCTGGCACCACGGAAAACACGTTCTCCGCCACCGGTTCGCCGTAGAGGGCCAGGTGCTCATCGCGGCTGATGGCGTAGTTCAACGCCTCGCGCACCTTCGGGTTATCGAACGGCGGCTGGGTCACGTTGTAGTTGAAGAACGCTACTTCACCGACGCCGAAGACATCCGCCTTCAGGTTGCCTTCGGAGTTGATGCGGTCAACCCACTGCGCTTCCGTGACACCGGCAGCGGCGTCCAGATCGCCAGACTGCAGGCCCAGCTCGCGGCTGGAGGCGTCAGGCATGTAGCGCACTTCCACACCGCCGAGTTTTGGCGCGCCGCGGAAATAGTCCGGGTTGGCCGTGAGCACCACGCTGTTCTGCGGCGTGTAGCTCTCGAACATGAAGGGCCCCGTGCCCACCGGGTGCGTCTTGATGACGTCGTCACCCATCGCCTCGACAGCCTTGCTGCTGACAATGAAGCCACCAGCGTAGTTGGCCACCTTGGGCAGGAAGAGTGTCGGCGACACGGGAGTGTCGAGCGTGATCTTGACCGTCTGGTCATCCACCTTTTCGACGGCTATCCCCTTGTAGTCGCCGGCGTAGGCGGAGCGATCCGGGTCCGCCGACTTCTGCAGCGAGTAGACGACATCGTCTGCTGTCAGCAGGTAGGCCTCGGTGTCTGGCCCCGCCTGGAACATGACATCGTCGCGCAGGGTAAAGGTCCAGACCTGCTTGCCGTCGACGATCTCCGGCTCGGGGATCTCGGTGGCGATGTCCGGCTCGATGACGCTGCTGTCCCCTGGCTTGTAGCGGACCAACCCGTTGAAGACCATGTCCACCACGGTGCGGTCCTGCGTCCCGGACGCGTAGTGCGGATCGAGCGTGGCGAGATCAGCGGCGTTGACGCCGAAGCGCAGGACTGGCCCAGCCGCATCCTGCGCGCTTGCAACGTTCAGGCCCTGCAACCCGATGGTGGGAGCCACCACCGCGGAAGCAAGCATCGCGCCGACTACTCGTCGTCTGGTTGTCATGTCAGTCCTCCCAGCGATTGAATCATGACGAAGCGGGTCACATCTCACGACCCGCCGCGACCGTTCCTGCGAATATCCTCACATAGTATGCGGTCTCGCGTGATATTCGGTCAGTTGCCTGACGGCCTACCCCAACGGAGAGGCTGATCCCACAGTCTCATTGCCAGTAAATCGGCTGCGCCGGAACGGCTCGATGGGATACGGCGTCTCGCCTTCCACCACCAGGTCGCGCAGGATTTGTCCAGTCACCGGGCCCAGGCAGAAGCCGTGTCCGGAGAATCCCGCCGCCATCACCAGTCCGTCGATTTCCTGCGAGCGCTCGATGACCGGGATTTCGTCCGGGGTGATATCCACCAGGCCACCCCACACCCGGGCGATGCGCGCCGCCTGGAGCGCCGGCACGAGAGACACCGCGCTGGTGATGGCCTGGCTGATGGTCTGCAGTGTCGGCATGATTGGCTCATAGCCATCCGCCAGGTCTTCAAGGGCGTGCGGCCAGTGCACGCCGCCATCCGTGAAGCGGAACCGGCCGTCCACCTGCTGCCGGCCGGCAAAATCGGCAGCGCTGGTGCCGAGGACCTGCGCCAGGTGTGGCGGCAGCGGTGTGGTCTGAACCACCGAAACGCGGTACAGCTCGTAGGGAATATCAATCCCGAGCGGCGAGGTGAGTGCGTTCGTGTAAATGCCGGCGGCGACCACCACGACATCTGCCGGGATGATACCCGTGGCCGTGCGCACGCCTTGCACTTTGCCGCCAACGACCTCGATTCCCTCCACCGGCGTTTCCGTGAGGATCCTTGCGCCCAGGCGCTGGGCGGCAGCCGCGAACGCGCCCACAGCCGCCGTGGGGTTGGCGTGGCCGTCCGTCGGGCAAAACGATGCGCCGGGAATCCACTCCGCGAGCGCCGGCGCCACCTCCCGCACGGCCCTGTTATCGGCGAGATACTCGACATTGAGGCCCAGGGCGTTCTCGGCAGCGATGCGCTTTTCGGTGGCGGGGCGCGCGTCCTCGTCCGTGATCAGGCGCAGGTTGCCGTTGCGACGATATTCCACGTCCGCGCCAAGCTCTTCCGTGAGGTAGCCCCAGCGCTCCACCGCCGCCATGGCCAGCGGAATTTCAG
>JALYWD010000544.1 GCA_030852885.1 Chloroflexota bacterium
GTGTGGCGGGGGGCCCCCGCCACACAGTCACCGGGGGGGTGTCAGGCTGGCGGGGGGTGGGGTGACTGGCTGGCGGGGGGTACCCCAAATTCGTCCCCCCGCCAAGGGCGTCTGCGGCTAGCCCTCCACCCCGGCCAGGCGCCAGCGGTCCACGAGACGCCGATACGAATCCTGCATCTTCTCCAGCCTGCGCCCTTCGGTCACAATGCGGCCCTCGATGCGCGTGCGGAGATCATCAAAGACAGGGTCTCCTGCCTCATGGCGCGTGTACAGGCG
The DNA here is from genome assembly GCA_030852885.1 of Chloroflexota bacterium. GTDB lineage: Bacteria > Chloroflexota > Chloroflexia > Thermomicrobiales > UBA6265 > JACCXM01. The sequence continues at coordinate 277 of JALYWD010000544.1, forward strand.
GAAGAGCTCCCCGCCACGCAGGCGGGAAAGGCCATTCCGGGCTTCGCCCAGCGCCTGCTCCAGCCGCCGCATCTCCTGCTCCGCCCAAGCCAGGCGATCGGTGACGGGACGCGCTTCCCAGTTCGGGTCGTCCGCGATCGATTCGAGGTGGACAGCACGCAGGCCAGCCAGGTCGCGCAGGCGGAACGCCTCGTTCACCCGCTGCATGATCCGCTCGCGCCGCTGGCGGTCATCGTCGTCCCGGGCCAGGTCCGGGTGCAGCCGCTTGGCGAGGTCGATGTAGAGGCGCTTGGCCTCCGTTGCTTCGGTCGCCAGCCAGCGCCGGGTCGCTTCCGGCGCGTGCGGCCCTCGACCACGCCCACGGGCGCCCGCCGCGGCAAAGGCCGCTTCTTCGAGGAGCTCCTGCTCCTCTTCCAGGCCCGCCAGGAGGTCCTCGTCCGCGCGGGCATCAAGTGCGGCCCGCAGCCGGGTCAGGCGGCCGCCGTAGTCGGCCGTTTCGCGCTCCAGGCGACGCAACTCCGTAAAGAGCTCGCCCAGGCGCGACTGCGCCATGGCCTCGAAATCCGTGACCGCCGAGCGGAGCGACACCAGATCCTGCTCCAGGATCGCCAGCTCACGCCGGCGCTCTCCGATCACGATGAGGTTGTCGTGATATTGCTGTTCAGCGGGAGACAGAGCACGCACCAGACCGGCGCGGCCATTGGCGTCTCCTGCGGGTTCTTGCACCCTGAAGACCCTTGCGTTTACTGCGTTCGGTTCATCCATGCGGCCCGGTCACCTGCCGGAGCAACGCACAACGGTACCATCCGCCTGTGCTTCGCTGCTGCCTCTTGCGTCACTCTTGGGCATATTCGTGGAGGCCGTGTCACAATGACACTTCGCGCCTCGGCCATCTGGGTCGCAGGCGCTTCGTTGCGGGAGCAAATCCATGGCAGTCGATCTCAAGCAGGAGCGAGGAGCGGCCGCATTCGCGCCGCTCACAGCCGTACCCGACCAGCGTGGGCGCTTCGGACAATTCGGTGGCAAGTATGCGCCGGAAACCCTGATGCCCGCCGTTGATGAACTGGAAGCCGCCTACGCCGAGGCACGGCGTGACCCCAAGTTTCAGGACCTGCTTGATCGCCTCTCCCGTGACTACGTGGGGCGGCCCACGCCGCTCTACTTTGCCGCCAATCTGACCGATCTCGCGGGCGGCGCCCGCATCTTTCTCAAGCGAGAGGATCTGGCCCACACGGGCGCGCACAAGATCAACAACGCCCTGGGGCAGGGGCTGCTGGCCAGGCGCATGGGCAAGCAGCGCATCATCGCGGAAACCGGAGCCGGGCAGCACGGCGTGGCTACGGCTACCGTCTGCGCATTGCTCGGGCTCGAGTGCATCGTCTACATGGGTGAGCTCGATATCGCCCGCCAGGCGCCGAACGTGTTCCGCATGAAGCTGCTCGGCGCGGAAGTACGCCCGGTCAGCTCGGGCTCGAAGACGCTCAAGGACGCCACCAACGAGGCGATCCGGGACTGGGTCACCAACGTCCGCGACACCTTCTACATCATCGGCTCGGTGGTCGGCATGCACCCCTATCCGATGATGGTGCGCGACTTCCAGTCGATCATCGGCAAGGAAGCGCGGGCCCAGATGCTGGACGCCACCGGCCGCTTGCCGACTGGCGTCGTGGCCTGCGTCGGCGGCGGCTCGAACGCCATGGGCATCTTCTACCCGTTCCTGCAGGACCGTGAGGTGGAGCTGGTCGGCGTGGAAGCCGCCGGACACGGGGTGGATACCCTTCAACACGCCGCCACGCTCACCAAGGGCACGGTTGGCGTCATTCATGGCGCCAAGACCTACCTGCTGCAGGATGAGTTCGGGCAGGTGCAGGAGGCCCACTCCATCTCGGCCGGGCTGGACTACCCCGGCGTCGGCCCCGAGCACTCGTATCTCAAGGACATCGGGCGCGCCAGCTACGTCTCGGTCACCGACACCGAGGCACTGGAAGCGTTCCAGACACTTTGCCACACCGAGGGGATCATCCCGGCGCTGGAATCCTCCCACGCCATCTCGCACGCCATCCCGATGGCGAAGCGGCTGGGCACGGATGCCTCGCTGCTTGTCTGCCTCTCCGGGCGTGGTGACAAGGACCTGCAGACCGTAGCCGACGCGCTGGGGATGAGCCTGTGACCGCCGCCGAAACCTACGCCCTCGCGCCGACAGAAACAGGTTCCCAGCGCACCGCCGCCGCATTTGCGAAGGCGCGCGCCGAGGGACGCCCCGCCGTTATTCCCTTCGTCACCGCTGGCTATCCAACACCGGAAATCTCCGAGGACGTGGCGCTCGCCATCGTGCGCGGTGGTGCGGACCTGCTGGAGATCGGCGTACCCTTCTCCGATCCGCTCGCGGACGGCACGACGGTGCAGCGCACCAGCCAGATCGCGCTGACGCACGGGATCACCCTGCGCAAGTCACTCGAGATGGCGAAGCGCCTGCGGGACCAGGGCGTGGAGATACCACTGATCCTGATGGGCTACGTCAACCCGATGCTCGCGTACGGCATCGAGCAGTTGGCGGCGGACAGCGCCGCGCACGGCGTGGACGGCTACATCGTGCCGGATCTGCCCGCGGAAGAGGCTGCGGAGATCGCCACTGCGCTGAGAGCGCACGGGGTCGATCTCATCTTCCTGGTCGCGCCAACGTCTACCGACGAGCGCATTGCCGAGGTGGCGCGCATCGGCAGCGGCTGGGTCTACTGCGTCTCCACCACCGGGGTGACTGGCGAGCGTGCCTCCCTGCCCGACCTGAAGCCGTACATCGACCGTGTGCGTGGCCACACCAACCTGCCGATTGCAGTCGGCTTCGGGGTCTCCAACCCGGAGCATGTCGCCCAGATCGGCGAAATTGCGGACGGCGCGGTGATTGCCTCGGCCATGATCAATTTCCTGGATACAGCGCCCGTTGCCGAGCAGGCGCAGGTAGCCGAGCGATACGTGCGCGGCTTGCGGGGTGAAGAGGAGTTTCCACCGGTGGTCTCCGCGTCTGAACAGGTTGCATCCGCCGCTGCGCCCGGCGAGAAGGCACAGAAGGTCACGTCACCGTCACTCGCCATCGCCTGCCGGGGTGTGCGCGGCGCCACGACGATCGAGGCCAACACCGCCGAGGAGATTCTCGAAGCGACGACCGATCTGCTCGAAGCGTTGATCAGGCTGAATGACATTCAGCCCGAGGACGTGGTCAGCGCGGTCTTCACCACGACCCCGGAACTCACCGCCGCCTTTCCCGCGCTCGCGGCGCGCAAGCTGGGCTGGACCGAAGTGCCGCTGCTCTGCGCGCATGAGATGGCCGTGCCCGGTGCGCTGCAGGGCGTGATCCGCATCCTGCTCCACATCAACTCCCCGCGCTCGGCTGCCGAGATCCGGCATATCTACCTGCGTGACGCGCGCGCGCTCCGCCCGGAATGGGCACTCACCGACGCTGAACTGGCCGAAGCTCTGGGCCGGCCCGTCCCCGCCTAGGCTGCTGGAGGAACCCCGCACATGATCGTCGTCATGCAGCCCGGCGCGACCCGGGAACAGGTCAACGGCATCGTCTCGCGCATCCAGGCGCTCGACCTGGGAGCGCACCTTTCTGAAGGTGAGGAGCACACCATCGTTGGGGTGGTCGGCTCGCCTCTCCCCCCCGCGCTCGAAGACGAACTGGAGAACCTTTCCGGCGTCGAGCGGGTGGTGCGCATCACCAAGAAGTACAAGCTCACCGGCTGGGATTTCCACCCGCAGAAAACCCGTATCCAGGTGCGCGATGTCACCATCGGTGGCGAGGCAATCACCATCATCGCCGGACCCTGCTCGGTCGAGAACGAGGAGCAGACGGTCAGCACCGCGCATGCCGTCAAGGCCGCTGGCGCGTCGATCCTGCGGGGCGGGGCCTACAAGCCGCGCACCTCCCCCTACGAGTTCCGGGGCCTGGGCCGGCGCGGCCTGGAGATCCTGGCCACGGCCCGTGAAGAGACGGGCATGCCGATCATCACCGAGGTGATGACGCCATCGGATATCGAGACGGTCAACGAGTTCACCGACATCTTCCAGATCGGCGCGCGCAACTCGCAGAACTACCTCCTGCTGGAGGAAGTCGGCAAGGCGCGCAAGCCGGTCATGCTCAAGCGCGGGCTCTCCATGCTGATGGAGGAGTGGCTGCTGGCGGCAGAGTACGTGATGGCCCAGGGCAACCCGGATGTCATCCTCTGCGAGCGCGGTGTGCGCACCTTCGAGCAACTCACCCGCAACACGTTGGATGTCAGCTCCGTCCCGGTTATCCAGGGCATGAGCCACCTGCCGGTGTTCATCGATCCCAGCCACGCGGCTGGCAAGCGGGCCTGGGTGCCGTCCCTCTCGCTGGCTGGCGTGGCCGCCGGCGCGGACGGCCTGATGATCGAGGTGCACCCGCAGCCGGACCAGGCGCTCTCCGACGGCGCGCAGTCCCTGACGTTCGACCAGTTCGCGGACCTGACCCCGCGCATCAGCGCCGTGGCCGAAGCCGTCGGGCGCACGCTGCCGGTCCCGGTGCTGGCCGTCTAGTCCCCAACCTACTTATGTGAACCCGACGCCCGGTTGCACCTTGCAATCGGGCGTCTTTCTTCGCACGGGTATTGACGGCTACCGCATGGGGTGATAATCTCTCTTCCGTTGGCCCGGGGAATGGCCCCGGTGCGAACGAGTGGGACGCGAATACGCGCAATGGTGATCGAGAAAGGAGGCAGCGAAATGCAGAAGCTTTTGACAGCGCACCACGCTGCTTACGGTATCGAGAGCCCGGAGGTCTGCCGCGTAGCCGGCTGATCATCTTGCTGCGCAGCATGCGCGCCCCGGGCCTCATCTGAGGTCCGGGGTTTTTGTTTGCCCGCCGTTTCGCGGCGACGCGGTACGACGAGGTAACGGGAGGGATTCCCAGTGAATTACTGCTTGATGTCACCCAGGAACGGTGTCCGGTTCGGAGCGGGAGGATTCGCCGCTCACAAGGCCAGCCACTGGCCCAAACCCTTTGACGCCTTACCTATCGCGGACACCGTCCGCTGGAGCGAAAAACTGCCATGCATTCATCGGATCTCTCTCTGAGTCACGTCTACGCCACTCGCCGCCACCAGGAGTTCCTGGCGGAGGCGGAGCAGCAGTATCAATTGCGCGATGCTTACGCTGACCGCATTCCCGCGCCTC
>JALYWD010000545.1 GCA_030852885.1 Chloroflexota bacterium
GTCTTCCCTACACCAGGGAGCAGCGATGAATACCTCTACCACCCTGCGCATCTCGCGCGATCTGGCCGTCGGTGGCCAGCAGATGGTTGCCGCCAAGCATGAGAAGGCGGTCCAGGCCGGCAACGACATCCTGGACCAGGGCGGCAACGCGGTCGATGCCGCCGTCGCCGTGGGCTTCGCCATCGGCGTGGTCGAGCCGTGGATGAGCGGCATCGGCGGCGTCGGGTTCATGACGATCCAGAAGGCAAGCGGCGAGCGCGCCGTCATCGACTACTTCGGGACCGCCCCGGGTGCGGCCAGGCCGGACATGTACGAGCTGACCCCGGAGTTCGGGCACTCGGTGGTCGGCTTCGGCGGCGTCAAGGGCCAGGAGAACACCTACGGCCCGAAGTCCGTGGCGGTACCGGGCATGGTGCGCGGCATGGAGCTCGCACTGCAGACGTTCGGCACGAAGACCATGGCCGATGTCACCGCCAGCGCCGTGCGCTTCGCCGACGAGGGGTTCGAGGTTGACTGGTACCAAGGCATGCTGCTCTCGTCCCAGCAGGACACGCTCCAGCGCAACGCCGAGACGGCCCGCATCTTCCTGGAAGATGGCAAGCCACCCGCGCCGCTCTTCGGCGAGCCAGCGCCGCGCATCGTGCAGCGTGACCTGGCACAGACGCTGCGCACCATCGGTGAGCAGGGCGCGGACGGCTTCTACACGGGCGAGATTGCCCGCAAGATTGCCGGCCACATGCGCGAGACCGGTGGCCTCATCACCGAGGAAGACCTGGCTGGCTACCAGGCGAAGCTTGTCGAGCCGCTGGTGATTCCGTACCGGGACCACGAGGTGGTGCTGATCCCAAACCAGGGTGGGGGCGTCACGATTGGCGCGGCGCTGCGCATCCTGAACGGCTTCGACCTCGGCGCGACCGGCTTCAACACGGCAGCCACCCTGCACCTCATCTCCGAGGCGAGCCGGCGCGGCTACGCCGATCGCTTCGCCTACGTTGGCGACCCGGCGTTCGTGGATATCGACTGGGCACGCCTGACCTCCGCCGCGTATGCGGACGAGCGCCGCTCCGGGATCGACCAAGCCCGCGCTTCAAAGCCGGGCCCGGGGGCGAACATCGGCCGCACGCGGGCCAACCTGGCTGCGGTCGGCGCGGACGAGGGGTGCACGACGAGCTTCTCGGTGGTGGACCGCGAGGGGACCATCGTCACGGTCACGCAGACGCTGACCCTGATCTTCGGCTCGGCGGTGACGGTGCCGGGCACCGGCATCGTGCTGAACGACAGCATGAACCTGTTCGACCCGCAGCCGGGAAGCGCGAACGAGATCCGGCCCGGCAAGCGGCCCGCCTCCAGCATGGCCCACGTCGTGGCCACGCGCGACGGCGTGCCGGTACTTGGGGTGGGCGCACCGGGTGGCCGCCGCATCATGGACACCTGCCTGCAGATGGCGATCGACACCATCGACATCGGGCTGGATATCGCCACCGCCTGCGGCGCGCCGCTCATCGACTGCGCTGGCCCCGAACTGCTGGTGGACGACCGCATCCCGGCCGCCACCCGCGACCGCCTGCGCGCCATGGGCCACGACGTCGTCGATGTCCCCGTCTCCTTCTCCCCGCGCGGCTTCGCCAGCCCCACCGGCGTCACCGTGGACCCGGCCACAGGCCTGCGCTACGGCGGCGCGGACCCGTTCGGGATGGGGATTGCAGCGGGGCACTAGACACAGGCGCACGTAATCAGTGCCAGCTCCGCTACCTGCCAGTCGCGTCACGACCGCCAGCAGGTGGCGGGGCTGGCCTTCTGGTTTGATGGATGCCCTCCTCAGCCGAGACAGAGGACACCGCAGAGCATGGACCCGGGGTCTCCAACGGGTATGCCACAGGCCTGACCGACTGGACAATCCGCGTCGTCGTCACACGCTGTGGCCGTGTCGACGTTGTCATATTCCAGGCAGCGGAGTGGATCTCCGTTCCGTGCCCCGAAGGAGCAGGCGCAGGTCTGCTCAGGGTTGCACCATGTGCCGAGCCCTGCGGCGCAGATGTCCGGAGCTGCGGTCGTCGGGCTGGCGGGTTGTGGCGTGGTGGTCTTTCCGCCCTTGCCGTTGCCCTTGCCTTTGCCTTTGCCCTTGCGCTTCTTCTTCTTCCCTTTGGCGAGCGCCTCATCAGCGGCGGACAGGCCGGTGGCGCCAAGAACGCCGAGCAGCCCCAGGCTGCGGCGACGGGTGACCTGTTCCGAGAGACGCCGGATCAGATCGTCAAACTGCGTGGACTCCATGGTCATCTCCGGTCGATCGTGCAAGACCTGGAGAGCAGATTACGGAGTAGTGGCGGTCAGGACATCCGTAGATATACGTATTTCTGGTCTCCCGCTATGGGAACAGACCACCAGAAATTGCGAGCGAGTTCGGATCACTCAGGTAACGGCGAGGCAGCTGAGAGATCGCCGTCATGGTATTGACATCCCGGCACGCAGGGTGTACGTTCAGTGCATACCAAATGCGGAACGGCGGCAACGCCGGGAAGCCTGAGGTACAGCAAACGCCGATGGATCGAGCGCGCAAGCGTGGGATTTGTCGGCGTTTTGCTTTGCCTGACAAGCGCAAGCGCTGCGCTTCAGTCCGCGCCGAGGCGGAGTGCTGGAAAACCCTACGCGGGATCAGGAGCCCACTGCTCCCACTCGGGCGCAAACGGTGGTTTGCCAACAAGCAGGAGTTGGAGGGCGCATTCGCCTTCAGTCCGGATCGCGCGGGCTGATTCCGGCGCAACAAGGCCACGGCTGACGGACTTGGCCAACGCCTCTTCATCCTTCCACGCCCATGAGCGACGGTCGAGGCTGACCACGCTATCCACGATGTGATCGAGGGTATCGAAGCCGAGCGGCGCATGGCGTAGCGGCGCCGGCAATCTGCCAATCGCAATTCGGCGCACCATCCCACCTAGAGTCGAATATACTGGTCGCATCGTGACCTGGCACGCCGTCCCGCCCTGTCAAACGTGTGAGGAGTATCGCTCATGGATGCAGACCACGTTGACGTACTGACCCGCACGCTCACCAGGCCCCTTTCCCGGCGCGACAGCCTGGGCGGCCTGGCCATTGGGGGAATGCTTGCCCTGAGCCCGGTCCTCGACCAGCGCACCGGCCTGGCCAGGAAGGGCAAGCGCAAAAAGCGGAAGTTCAAGACGGTGACCCGCACCTTCA
>JALYWD010000550.1 GCA_030852885.1 Chloroflexota bacterium
TCCCTGACCCCGGCCCAGACCGTCATCGGCATCGCCAACGAGGAGCTGATCCGCGTCCTCGGCGAAGAGGGCCAGGGCCTGCTCCCCCCGGACCGCCCGCCACAGATCCTGATGCTGGTCGGCCTGCAGGGCAGTGGTAAGACGACGCACGCGGCCAAGCTCTCGGTCCATCTGCGCAAGCAGGGGCGCAACCCGCTCCTGGTGGCCGCCGATGTCTACCGCCCGGCCGCCATCAACCAGTTGCAGGCACTGGGCAAGCAGGTCGGCATCCCTGTCTACGAAGAAGGCACGGACAAGAATCCGGTCGATATCGCTCGCAACGCCGTCCAGTTCGCCCGCGAGCGCGGCTACAACCCGGTGATCATCGACACTGCTGGCCGCCTGCAGATCGATGACCGGCTCATGCAGGAGTTGGTCAACATCCGCGATACCGTCCACCCCACCGAAATTCTGCTCGTGGCCGATGCCATGACCGGGCAGGAAGCGGTGAGCGTGGCGCAAACCTTCAACGAACGGGTCGGCGCCAGTGGCCTGATCCTGACCAAGATGGATGGCGACGCACGCGGTGGCGCCGCGCTCTCCATTCGCGCGGTTACCGGCGTGCCGATCAAGTTCATCGGCACCGGCGAGAAGATGGATGCGCTGGAGGCGTTCCACTCGGACCGCCTGGCCGGCCGTATTCTCGGCATGGGTGACATCCTCTCCCTCATCGAGCGAGCACAGGAAACCACCACAGTCGAGGACGCCGAAGAACTGTCGAACCGCATGATGAAGGGGCAGTTCAACCTCGAAGACTTCCTGGAGCAACTCCAGAAGGTCAAGCAGATGGGGCCACTCTCGCAACTGCTGGACATGATCCCCGGACTTGGCGCGCAAATGCGACAGGCCAAGGCGCAAATCTCCGACGACGACTACAAGCGCGTCGAGGCAATGATCTACTCCATGACGGCGGACGAACGCCGCAACCCGGACGTCATCGGCAAGCGCCGGGCAGCCCGCATCGCGCGCGGCAGTGGCACCACCCCGCAGGAAGTGCGCGCCCTCATCAAGCAGTTCGAGGAGATGAAGAAGATGATGTCCCAGTTCGGGCGCATGGCCAAGAAGGGGAAAATGCCACCCGGCCTGCCGTTCGGATAGCCGCTCTGGCAAAGTTCCTGACCAACAACTCGTTCTTGCTGATCAGGACAACGAGGCCATATTCGTTAGCTGTCCCCTGGAGTCACCAGGTCTCGAAACAACCTCTCCAGTGCTTCCGCCGGGTCCTGTGTCAGGCCCGAGTGCACTGGCCCAGGCTGCACGATGGTGCTGGCCGGGGCGGTGAGCCAGCCAAAGCGCTCGAAGGGCGGCAGCAACGCAATTGGACCGCCGGCAGGGTCGCCGTCGCTGACCAGGCAGAGTATCTCGAGGTGGCGCTGCACGGCTTCGAGATCGAGGTTCGGCCAGAGGGCGAGCAGGCGCCGCGGCTCGAAGCCGATGCGCACGCCCAGGTAGCGGCGTGGTCGTGAGTAAAGGACCACGCCGACGTTGACGCACTCTCCGCGTTCCACGCGCGGCACCACCCGGATCGGGGCATAGGAGAAGGGCGCCAGGTCCGCGCCCGAAGCTCGTTCAAGCGGCGCCAAGACGCGCCTCCTCAGCCGTCTCTACCCACAGCCGGGGGGCTTGTAGTCGAGCATTCAGGTGAGCGCGATAGGCCGCCCGATGCTCCTCCGGCGTCGCGAACGGCGCCACGTCCTCCAGCAACGCATCCGGCACAGTGGCTACGACTTCGGCGATGACGCCAGGCGTCACGCGTGAAGCGAGCCGGGAATCTGCCTCGGGAATGGGGCCAGCCACGGAAAGCAGCACGTGGTCGCGGATCGCCGGGAAGCGGCCACCGGCATTCGCCACGACTGCCGCCAGGTCGCTAGTCCAACTGTGTTGTGTGTAGAGCGCGGCCCCGTGATCGATCAGCCACAGCTTGCGGTGCCAGAGGAGCAGATTCGGATTGCGCGGCGTGCGGTCCACGTTCTGCAGGAAGGCATCGAACCAGACGACATCCGCCGCCAACTCCGGAGAAATACCTGCCGTATCCGCCACACCGAGTGGCAGCGACCCGGGCAGGTAGTCCAGCCCCATGTTCAGCCCGGCGCTGCGTTCGAGGAGCCCCTGGATCTCCGGG
>JALYWD010000555.1 GCA_030852885.1 Chloroflexota bacterium
CACAAAGTGCGTGATGCCCAGGTCGCGGAAGCGCACGATGGTCGCCGCGATTTCCTCGTCGCTGCCGGTGATGGGGTTGGGGCGGCGGCCAGTAACGCCTGGCATGGAGATGTTGCCGCCGGCCGTGCGTACCAGCGTCCGCGGATCGCGGCCGACTTCGGCGCAGGCGGCATCAACGGCGGCCATCTGGTCCACGATGGCATCGGGCGAGCCGTGCCAGACGGTGTTCCAGGCATCGGCGTAGCGGGCAATGGTGCGCAACATGCGAGGGCCGTTGCTGCCGACGAGGATCGGCGCACCCTGCGGACGAGGACCGCGCGGGCGGTTCACGGCGTCATTGGCCTGGAAGTATTCGCCCTGGAAGTCGACGCGCCCTTCGCGCAGGAGCGGGGCGATGATTTCGACGGCTTCCTCGAAGCGTGCGACGCGGTGATCGTAGGGATAGCCGAAGGCGTCATATTCCGGCTTGTGCCAGCCGGCCCCAAGGCCGAGGATGGCGCGTCCGCCGCTGATGTCATCGATGGTCTCCACCATTTTGGCGACCAGGCCCGGGTTGCGGAACCCGGTGCAGGCAACCAGGGAGCCAATATTGATCTTCTCGGTGGCACTGGCCAGCCCCGCCATGAGCGTGAAGCACTCCCAGACACCACGCTCGTCCGATGTGCCCGGCATGGAGAACTGGGCGTTGGCTTCCGGCCGGAAGACGAAGTGGTCGACGATCCAGACTGCCTCGAACCCGACATCGTTGGCGACGCGTGTCATCTCCAGGACATCAGCGAAGTGAGGAACGGCGTCGCCAAAGGCCGACTCTTCCGCCATGGGCAGAATGGCCCCGAAGCTCATGCGGCGTGGGCTGGCGGGCCAGCGGTTCCAGGTCGATTCGGTCATCTCCATCCTCCCGGGCAAATCACGAAAGAAGCTCCAGGCTCTGGAGCTTCGTCCTCAGGGTTCATGCTGGATGGGATCGTACCCCGGATCGCCGGGTTACTCGAAGGAGCGGTCCGCCCCGCGTGATGTGGGAGGCTGGATCAGCCAGGCCCCGCCCAGCAGCGCCAGCACCAGGCCGACGATGGCGCCGATGAGCTGCTTCCAGCCGAGGCCAACACCGCCGCCGGTGAGATGCAACTGATCGGCAAAGATGGAGCCGACCGTGAGGATAACCCCGACGATCAACATGAGGGCGGACAGGATACGGATGGTGGGTGACGATGCAGCTTGCGGTCTCACGGGTTCACCTGTGCAACGCCTGGGGCACGCGGGGCCCCAACCTCATGACGTGCGATTTCATTGACCAGGAACCTATCCGAAAACGCGACTATACCACGGAAATTCGCACTTCCCGGGCTGGTAGTGCGATCCGGCGGCCAGGCGCAACTTCATCGCCGTATCATTTGGCAGCTCCGCGATATGTTGCGAACGCTTGTGCTAAAATTCACCCTCGTTCTCACCCTTGAAAGGAGCGCCGTGCCATGTGTGGGCGATACGTAATCGAAGGTAATGCCGGACTTTCGGAGCGGTTCAACCTGCGCCATGTCCCGCAGGACCTGTTTGCGGAGTTGACGACATACAACGCCGCGCCAACCCAGTTGCTGCCAGTAATTGTCGAGAATGAGGCTGGAGAGCGCTCCCTGGTGCCGATGCAGTGGGGGCTGGCGCCGCGTTGGAAGCCGCAGCCCGGCAAGCGGAGTGTGGCGCCCATCAACGCCCGGGCCGAAACGCTGTTCGAGAAGCCGATGTTCCGGAACCTGGCCAAGGCTCAACGCTGCATCGTGCCGGCCAGTGGCTTCTACGAATGGCAACGCGTGGGGAACCACAAGCAGCCGTACTACATCACGTCCGAAGATGGTGAGGCGTGGGGGCTGGCCGGCCTTTACGACCAGACCCACGAGGACGAGGACGCGGTGGGATCCTTCACTATCATCACGACGCACGCGAATGACCGCATGGCTTCTCTGCACGAGCGAATGCCGGTGATCCTGGGCCGTGATGCGGAAGAGGACTGGCTCTCCGTCGATGTGCGCGACCCGAATGAGGTAGAGCAATTCCTGCACCCGTACCCGGATGACGAGATGCGCGTCTACCCGGTCAGCACCGCGGTCAACAACACGCGCAACAACGGCCCACAACTGGTGGAGGAGCAGGAGTAGCCCCGGCATATTTGACAATAAAACGTGACAATAAGCACCATCTTGGTGTATACTATGGACACATTGATACTGTTACGTGACCTCGTTTTACCGCGATCAGATTCCCTGAATTGCCTGAAAGTGAGTAATGCCATGACCCCGCGTACGCTCTCCGCGCGCGAGCGGAAGCGCCTCGATGCGCTGATTGACCGTCCTCTGCGCGCGTTTCGCGCTGAGATTAGCCACTTGACTGCAAGTGATCTGGAGCGCCTCCGGGCGCGACTGGACACGCGCCTGGTTGGCGCGCACTTCACCCGCGGCGCCCGCGGTCTGGCCCGTCACCTGGCTGGCCAGGAGTTGCCGTTGCTGGAGCGTCGTCTGGCGCTGGTAAGTGCCCAGCAGGCCCAGCCCCAACCGCGGCAACTGCGGCTGGTCGAGCCGGATGCGCGTGCGGATCGCTTGCCGGTTCCCGCGGTATTGCTGGAGCTGGACGAGCGGCAGGCTGCCTAGCCGGCCGCTGCCTGCCGTTTGGCGCGCAGCTTCTTGGCGGTGCCGCCAAAGGCATGGACATCGGTCTGCTTGCGAAGTTCAGCGATCATGCTGGCGTAGTTCACCTTGTCCTGGGCGCTCTTCATGATGAGGCCCGATCCCAGGCGCACCAGTAGATGGTTGAGCCCCGTCCAGCGAAAGCCGTACAGATCCTGGATGTCGTCGGGCAGCAGATCGACGGCGGCGCGGGTCATGACCAGTTGCACGAGGCCCGCCGGAGTGAATGGCAACTTTGGGGGCACCATCATCTCGCGCATGAAGCGCGTTGACGTGACGTAGCCGAGGTGGGGGCGCATGCGCTGCATATAGGCATCCAGCTCTGCCTCGCTACGTGGCGCCGTCGCGGGATCGAGGCCGACCAGCCGCGCTGACTCGCGTTGTTCATCCACGAAACGGTCTCGCTCTGCTGGCGAGAGCAGCGGCCCAAAACGCTGGCAGGCAGCCATGACAGCCCAGACCAGCGTGCAGTGCACCCACATCAGGAGGTCGGGCTCATCCGGTGTGTAGGTTTCGCCGGTGATGGGGTCGATGGCCTTGAGGTGGCCGTGGATCCGGCGCAACACTTCGCCCGCCCGCTCCGCCGTGGCCTTGTCCCCGAAGGTGATGGTGACCCCGTACTGGCCAGTGGCGGCTGCGCGCCCCGCCGGGTCCACGCGGACGTTGGACGCCTGATCGATCATGCGCACCACGCGCGGATGGATCATCTGCAGCATCACCGCGGTGGCCACGCCGATGGAGCTGGAGGGACTGGCGTAGGCACGCCACGTCACACTCTCGGGTCCGAAGAACCCGTCGTCCTGGGGATGCTGGGCGTCATCGGCCAACGGGACCGGGCGGGCGGTGACCACGGCGTTGCTCCTGTGTGTCGCGTGATGGTGCTCGTGCTGCCTCCATTATTGACCATGCTGGTAGCGCCGGGTACACGAACGCCGGTCCCAATGGTCACGCACCCCGGAGAGCGACGTGCATGAGAGGCAATGTGCGGCCAGGGAGGAGAGCGGACGCGACTTCACCGATACGGCGTGCGCCGCGCGAGAGATAGAACCCCTCGGCGTGCGGGTCACTCTGCAGGACCAGATCCCGCGCGCCGAGTTCCCGTGCCGCGGCCACACTGCGCTCCCAGAGCAGCTTCCCCGCGCCACAGCCAATCGCGGTTGGATCAACAAAGAGCGCGTCCAGTTCGGCGGTGCGCTCGTCCATGAGCACGACCCGGCTGAACCCCACCACGCCGGCCGCTCGCTCGCAGACGAGCGAAGCAGACTCGGCAATCTCCTGTGGTGTGAGCGTGAGATCGGCGCGGCACGCCTCCAGGAACTCGGCGTCATACCCCCAGTGCGCTTTTGAACGCATCGCAAGCTCACTGAGCGCCGCTGCCTCATCAGGCCGAGCTTCCCGGATCGAGAGTGTTGCCATGAGCATGTCATCACCTGCGCATCGTATCGACCACCAAGGCAGTTTGCCATGCGACACGTGGCGGATGCACGGCTGCTGCCGTCCAGGTCAGGGCTCCAGCCGCAGGCTGTACCCGATAGCCAGCATGGGATCGCCAACGGGGCTCACGCCAAAGAGGGCTGAAACGTCCTGGTCGTAATCCGGGCAGCGCTGAAAACCGAGGCTCTGGTAGAGCGGAACGGCTGCCCGCATGAAGTGCGCGGTGTGCAGGCAAATCGCTTCCCTGTCCAGGTCTCGCGCACGAGCGATGGCCGCGGCAGCGAGTTGCCGTCCAAGGCCGCGCCCACGTGCGTCCGGCGCGACCGCAATGGCGCGGAGTCCCGCCCAGTGAGCTGGCCAGCCCCATCCTTCATCCGATGCATCAGGGTAGACCGTGATGGTCCCGGCAAGGCGATCGTCAAGCTCTGCGACCAGCAGTTCGGAGGCAGCGAGACGGCTGTGCACGTCGATCAGGTTGGCGATATACGCGGCGTAAACGGCAGAGGGCAGCGTATCCGCAAACTCACGGTGAGCCGTGTGCAATACCTCAACGACTGCGTCGAGTTCCGATGAATCTGCCGGTCGCACGATAGTCATTGGTGTGGAAAGCAGTGGCATGATGATGACCTTTGGTAGAATGCTCTCGATAGGAGGAAAAATATACTCCTGTTGAGAGGATGAGGCAAGCGTGACGCCTGAGGAACGGGAGCTCACGACCACCAGCTATGCCATTCTCGGCATGCTTGCCATTCAGCCATGGTCGACCTACGCCCTGACCCAGCAAATGGGGCGGAGCCTGCGCCATCTCTGGCCGCGGGCGGAGAGCAATGTCTACGCGGAGCCCAAGCGCCTGGTTGCGGCTGGACTGGCCACAG
>JALYWD010000575.1 GCA_030852885.1 Chloroflexota bacterium
CGCCGCGGCATGGCGACAGTCGTCCTCTGCCGCTCCTGCGGGCAGACGATCATGTGTCCCTACTGCGATATCCCGCTCGTCTACCACCACGACCGTTCCCAGTTGGTCTGCCACCGTTGCGACTACCGCGAAGCGCCCACCCGGCAGTGCCGGAGTTGTGGCGGCCCTCTCGACTACTTTGGGGCCGGTACGCAGCGCGTCGAGTCCGAGGCCCAGCGGATCTTCCCGGCGGCACGTGTGCTGCGCTGGGATCAGGACATCGTGCGACGCCACGGCGGGGCGGATGGGCTCCTGCGGCAGGTGGAGCAAGGCGAGGTCGATATCATCGTCGGGACGCAGATGGTGGCCAAGGGGTTTGATCTCCCGCTGGTGACCGCCGTCGGCGTGGTCAATGCCGATGTCGGGCTGCACCTGCCCGACTTCCGCTCCGGCGAACGCACCTTCAGCCTGTTGACGCAGGTGGCCGGCCGCGCTGGCCGCCGCGGCCCCGGTTCACGCGTGGTCATCCAGAGCTACACGCCAGAGCACTATGCCATCCAGGCTGCCGCGCGGCATGATTATCCGGGCTTCTATGCCGAGGAGATCGATTTTCGGCAAACGCATCGCTATCCACCGTTCGTGCGGCTGGCACGCTTCACCTACCGCCACAAGAACGACGCAACCTGCGCGCAGGCGGCAGATGCGTTCGCGCGCAAACTGGCACTGCATGCCCAGAGCCGGGGAGCCTCCATGGACTTACTGGGACCAGCCCCCGCCTTTGCGAGCCGCGTCCGGGGCGAGTACCAGTGGCAGGTCATCATGCGCTCCCCGGAGATGGACACACTCCTCGATGGCCTTCCACACGAACCAGGCTGGGTCGTGGATATTGACCCACAAAGTCTGCTGTAGGTGGCACACTCACAGTGGAGAAAAGCGGGTCCACGCGCCACAATGGCACGTGGCAGCGAACATCGCGCCAAGGGATGGAGGGGATGCGTGGGAATGTCGTTCGAAAAGCTTACGAAATGGGGAACGCGCGGAGCGGTCATGGGATTCCTGGTCCTGGGTCTTGCTGCGTGTGGGGATATGCCAGATCAGGGCACGGTTGTGGAGCCAACGACGGAGGCCGCGCCTGGGTCCGGTGAAACGACGGACGCGACCCACGAGATTTCGGTCAAGATCGTGGACGGCAAGCTGGACCCGGCCGAGCTTGGCGACAAGATCGGTACGGCTGTCATCCTGAACGTCGCCGGGGACGGCACAGAGCACACGCTCGGCATCGCCGAGTTGGTGGACGGCGAAACGATCGCCGCCGAAGGCAACACCGAGGTCGATTTCACGGTCGAAGGTGAGCCCGGCAAGCTGGAAATCACGCTCGATGGCCAGCCAGCGGGAACCTTCGAGCGAATGGCGCCGTAATCTGCCCTACCCGTTCGCCGGTAATTGTGAAATGATTTGCGCGCACACCTTGGGCGGCCCGCAACCGAGGCGTGCGCGAACGTTCTTCAATCAGCAGCTCGGAGTTTTCTTGATCCATGGCCCTACTCGATATTCTCATCGAGGGTGATCCCCGCCTGCGGCAAAAGGCGCACAAGATTCGCCACGTTGACGACAGCCTGCGTGCCCTCGCCGCGGACATGTTCGTAACCATGCTCGAGGCCCCCGGCGTGGGCCTCGCGGCGCCCCAGGTCGGCGTGCTGCGCCGCCTGATCTGGGTTCACGTCCCGGCGGACTACCACGAGAGCGGAGATCCTGAACTCTCCCTGGCGCTCGTGAACCCGGAGATTGTGCGTGCCCGTGGCCGCGTCCTGGGGTACGAGGGGTGTCTCAGCATCCCCGGCTGGACTGGCGAGGTCCCCCGCGCTGAGGTCGTCACGGTCAAGGCGTTAGGGCTGGACAACAAGCCAATCCGCATCAAGGCGCATGGCTGGGGCGCACGTGTGCTCCAGCACGAAATTGACCACCTTGACGGCATCCTGTTCATTGATCGGGTGGAAGACAAGTCCACCATCGTCGAGGTGCCCGAAGATGAGCAGGCCGAGGGCCCGCTCGAGCCATAGTCGATCTGCTAGAGCTGCGAATCGGGCTGCGTACTGCGCACCTTTTCGGCATGGACAATGGCCAGGATCTCTTCCAGTGCCTGCTCAAGCCGATCCTGCCGGTTGAAGATCACGTAGTCAAAGTCGAAGGCAGCGGCAAGTTCGCCCGTGGCAGTGGCAAAGCGCGTCATGAGAACCGCAGGATCGTCGGTCTTGCGATGCTTGAGCCGTTGCAGCAGCGTAGAAGCGGATTCCGGAGCCAGGAAGATCGACACGGCGGTCGGGATCAGGCGGCGAATCTCCGCCGCTCCCTGCACATCGACCTTGAAGAAGACATCCTGTCCGCGCGCCAGGGCCTCACGCGCGGCACTGCGTGGAACCCCGTAGAGGTTCCCGTAGACCGAGGCGGACTCCAGGAAATCCCCTTCCGCTAACCGATTCCGGAACTCCTCCTCGCTCATGAAGTGATAGTGGACGCCGTCCATCTCGCCTGGCCGCCGGTTACGGGTGGTCGCGGTAACGGCGTAGTGGGCCTCTGGATAGCGAGCGCGGAGTTGCTCGATGACGGAGTCCTTGCCGACGCCGGACGGGCCAGAGATGATGAATACTCGTGGCCGGCGCAGCGCTCGCAGATCTCCGATGACGTGGTCCGCGTCTTCGCCCAGGTGATCGCTGGGACGGCTCGCGGGGCGTGAACCGGGAGGCTGCAGCTCGTGCGCATCCGGTGCGGGGTAGTTACTGCCAGCTATCGTCACGCGGTTCCATGCTCCGGGCGCTTCAGTCCAGCACGTGAAAGGTTCACTCGTGCCAGATCCCTATGATCTCCTGACCATCGCCGCAATGGTTGACGAACTCAACGCCACCATCGGCAACGGACGTGTCCAGCGTATCGGCCTCGTCGATCAGCGTACGCTTGGCGCTGAAGTCTACGCGAGCGGCCGGCGTCGTCATCTCCTGGCCAGCGCCGACGCTGCCTTGCCCCGCTTGCGGCTCACAGACGCCATGCCATCGCTGGACCCAGCGTTGATCACCCCGTTCGGTCTGCTCTTACGCAAACACGTGCGGGGAGGCGTGATCGCCAGCATCGACCAACCGCCGCTGGAACGGTTGGTTCGCATCAGTATAGCGAAGCGTGTTCTCCCCCTGGACGAGGAGCCCGCGGCCGCGCCAGAACTTGGCTCAGCGAATCTCGACGATGAGCCGCCCGAGGAAGAGGACGAGGCTGTTGACCTGCGCTTCGTCCACCTGGTGATCGAACTCATGGGACGACATTCCAACCTGATCCTGGTCGATGACGACGGGCAGATCATGGAGAGCGTCAAGCGCGTGACACCGGACATGAGCCGGGTCCGCCTGGTTTTACCCCGCCACGCCTACGAGCTGCCCCCACCCCCTGATCGGCGTGATCCCCGCTCCGTCTCGATACCAGATATTCAGGCATTCTTTGCCGCCGCGTCAGGCAAGGAGGATGCAGCCCGGGCCCTCGTCAGTGGTCTGCGCGGGATCAGCCCGGCTATGGCGCGCGAGGTACTGTTCCGCGCCACCGGCGATGCAACACCAAGAGTCGATTCGCTCTCGGGTAATGCGGCCGTCGCCATATACGGCGCTCTTCGTCAATTACTGGAGCCACTGCAGACTGCTACCTGGGCGCCCCATGTGTATCGGAACCCCGAAACCGAAGAGCCGGTGGCATTTGCCCCGCTGCCGTATGCGCACCTGGCCGCCTCCTTCAGCGAAGAAGTCGTGGACAGCATTTCGCGGGCTGCGGCACTTGCGGAACAGGCAGAACAGATTCCCAGCCCGCAACGGCACGCGCAGCGACGTCTGCGCCTGTTGAATCTGGTGCAGGAAGAGCGTGTCCGGCTGGAACGGCGAAGCGCCTCGCTGGCGTCGGAAGCGGCCAGGGCAACTGCGGCTGAAGACCTGCGGCAAGCCGGCGACCTGATCTACGCCTATCTCTGGCAGATACAGCCCGGCCAGGACATCCTGGAGGTCGATGACCAGCGCATCAAACTTGATCCCCGGCTCACGGCGACGGAGAACGCGCAGGAGTATTTCGAACGCTACCGGAAGGCGCAGAGTGCCTCAGCCCAGATTCCGGAACTTGTGGAACAGGGGAACGTCGAACTCAGGTACCTGGATCAACTCGCGACGCAGATCGCGCAGGCCCCAGGCTTCGCGGAACTGGAGGCCCTGGCGGCGGAATGGCAAGTTCTCCAGGCAACGGAGGAGCCGACTCGCAAGCGCAAGGCGCCCGCGATACGCCGCCCGCAGCCCCTGGTCGATCTCGACGGCAACCTGGTCTATGTCGGGCGGAGCGGCCCACAGAATGACCTGCTCACCTTTGAAATCGCTGGTCCGGATGACACCTGGTTGCACGCACGCGGTGTTGGTGGCTCCCACGTCATCATTCGCTGGACGCGGCCCGGTCTCCCGGAAGAGCCGCGCACCGTCGAGGCCGCTGCCGCGCTTGCCGCGTGGTACAGCTCCGCCCGGGACAGTGGTGGCGTAGAAGTGGACGTGGCGTCGCGCCGCCATGTACGCAAGCTCAAGGGTGCTGGCCCAGGTATGGTGACCTACCGCAACGAACGCACCATTCGCGTGCGGCCCCAGGCAGAAGAGGCGCTACGCGACGTGCTCCAGCCGCGTCAGGCATGATCTGTTGTGCTCGCAGCCTTGCCTGAGACCAGGACCCGGTCGATGCGCCGGCCATCCATGTCAACCACCTCGAAGCGACGATCGTCCCAGTCGAAGGTGTCACCCACGTCTGGAATGCGCCCAAGTGAGGCCATCAGGAAGCCACCCAGCGTCTCGAAATCGCCGCTCTCTTCGCCAGGAAGCGGTCCTGCTTGCAGCAGACTTCGCACCTGGTGGGCCGGCAGCGCTCCGTCAAGCAGCCACGAACCGTCCGCACGCTGCACGGCCTCGTCGGTGCCCTCTGGGGTCTCGCCCAGATCGCCGGTGATGGCCTCGACCAGGTCATGCAGAGAGAGAAGACCCTGCACGCCGCCGTACTCGTCCACCACCATGGCCGCGGTATTGGGACGACGTCGAAAGCGTTTGACGGCGTCCAGCGCAGGCATGGACTCAGGCACGATCAAGGCTGGCTCAGCCAGCGCGCGCAAGTCAATTGGCTCACCGCTCAGGCTGGCAGCCCAGAGCGTCTTGACCGGGACCATGCCGACGAGATTATCCAGTTCCCCTTCGTACACGGGGAACAAGTGGTGCGGCGAATCTGCCATCTTACGGAGGTTCTCGGCGAGTGGAGCGTTCAGATCAAGCGCCACCAGCCGGTAGCGCGGTGTCATCAAATCCTGTACATCGCGGTCGCCGAGATCGAAGACACCTTCGAGCAGTTCATGCTCACCAGGCGTGAAGACGCCGGCGGCGGTACCCTCCTGCAGAAGAATGGCGATCTCTTCCTCGGTTACTGGCGAATCCTCCGCGTGACGCACCCCGAGGACGCGCAAAATGACATCTGACGTTGCGCCAAGCAACTGTACGATGGGCGAGGCAATCCGTGAAAGCACGGTCATAGGCGGCGCCACCAGGGCCGCCAGCCGCTCGGGACTCTGCAGCGCCAGGCGCTTGGGAACCAACTCTCCTACCACGAGCGAGAGGTACGTCACCAGGCCCACCACGAGCACGATGGAGATGATCTCGCTGTATGGCGCCAACGCGGGAATGCGGCTGAGCTGCAGCGCAACCGGAGCGGAAAGCGCGGAGCCTCCAAAGAAGCCCGTCACGATCCCGATCAGGGTTATGCCTATCTGGACCGTTGCCAGGAACTGGTTCGGCTGGTCGGCGAGCTTGAGGGCCGCGGTGGCGCCCGCACTCCCGTCGGCGGCCCACTGCTGAAGACGCGTCTTGCGAGATGACGCAATCGCCATCTCAGACATGGCGAAGACGCCGTTCAGGACGATCAACAACAGCAAGAGACCAATCTCGACCGCCAACGATGGAACCTCCAGGAAATACAGCGCGGCGTGTCAGAATCTGACACGCCGCCCTCCGATCAGCTATGAGTTGTGCTAGGCCTTGGCCGCTTCAACCGGCCGTTTCGCAAAGAGCATCGAAATGACGATGCCAGCTTCGTACAGCACGAGCAGCGGAACCGCCACAATCGCCATGTTGAACGGATCGGTTGATGGTGTAATCACCGCCGAGACAATCAACAGGATCAGGATGGCGTATTTGCGGAAGCCCCGCATCTTCTGGGGACTCGCCACACCAAGCTTGGCCAGCAGGAACATAATCACTGGTAACTGGAACGCAAGCCCGAGACCAATCATCAACGTCAGGTAGAACGTGACGATCTGGTTCCCTTCCGGCGACCATTCATAAATATCACTCATGAAGCCAGACAGGAAGGAGAGGGCTCTGGGCGCGGCGAAGAAGAAGCCATATGCCGCGCCGCCTAAGAAAAGCAGGGCGACGAACGGCAGCGACAAATAGAGCAGCCGCTTCTCCCTCTTCGTCAGACCCGGCACCAGGAAGCCAATCACCTGCCACAGGATGATCGGCAATGCGAGGCCAATGGCGATGTAGAGCGCGATCTTGAAGAAGAGGGTAATCGGGTCTGTTGGGCTGACGACGTCCAGACCCGACTGGGCGTTCGCCTCAACCTGGATCCGCCGTAGCAGCGGTTCCGCCAGGAACACGCCCGCCACGAAGGCTACACCGATCGCAATGACACACTTGACGATGCGATCGCGCAACTCTTCCATGTGCTCAAGGAGTGTCATCTCCTCGAACACATCGGGTTCATCAGGATTTGGCAATCGCGGCACCGCTGGCAGCCGCGACGGCAACTTTGTTGGGATCGCGAGTTTCTTCAAGGCAGATGGTTTCAATGCACGGGCCATACGCGAATTGCTCCCCGATGGAGCCGGCGGATACTGGCTACTGCCAAATGACGCGTCAACGGTGTGACTACAAGGGCGTCATTTGACTGCTCACACGGTCCGCCACGAGTAGCGACAGACCCAGCCCTATCCGCCGTGCTCGTCGATGTACTGCACAGCGTCGGCAACGGAACGGATGTTCTCCGCGTCCTCGTCCTTGATTTCGACGTCGAACTCCTGCTCCATCGCCATGATCACTTCAACGAGATCGAGCGAATCCGCATTCAAATCACCAATGAACTCCGCGTCCATGGTGACCTTATCCTCATCAACCCCGAGCCGCTCAGCGACGATCGCCTGGACACGCTCAAATGTTGTCGCCACGCTCGATCCTCCCCATCCCGCGCCGTTCACTACCGGCGCCCGGTCAAGTCAGAGGCCCTTCCCTCAGACCTCGTGATTCGTAACGTTACACACCTTCAGCAGAGTGAGGCACAACTCACCCTTCTGCTGACAAGACTGACCGCCGCGATGATACACGCTCGCACGGGCACCGACCATGCAGCGGCGCCTCGCTCAACGCTCTGCAGCGGTAGCCCGCTCCTTCTCGCGCCGCTCGTAGATTGTACGCAGCACGCCATTCGTAAACTTGCCGGAGTTCTCGCCGCCAAAGCGCTTGGCCAGTTCCACAGCCTCGTTGATGGAGACGCGCGGCGGCACTTTGGGGTCGTACAGCAGCTCATAGGCGGCCAGTCGCAGGACGTTGCGTTCGATTGCAGCCTGCTCATTCAGCGCCCGCGCGGGCGCTGCTTCCGCGATCACCGGATCCAGCGCATCCCGATGCTCAAGGACTCCACTGACCAACTGTCGCACGTGCTTCTGGACAGTTGCCTCCACCGGCTCGTGCTCAGCGAAGGCCCGCCCCATGGCGTCTTCAGCATCATGGCTGGTCAGATCCAGCTCATAAAGAACTTGCAGCGCCAACATGCGGCCCTGGTGCCGCAACGCCGCGCGCTCCTCGGAACTCACCGTATCACCGGAGGACTTCCGGGAGGATTTCTTTCCTTGCCCCTCGGCCGTCACACCTGTGCCTCCTCGTGTTCAGGAGATTGCACGTCGCTCTCGTCCTGTAGCAATCGATCCATGTTTCGTGTCAGGAATCCCGTGTCCACTTCCGCCTTGTGAAAGGCCTCATCCGCGATCACCCGCCGCAGGAATGGGGCCGTTTGCGGCACTCCGGTGATCACCGTTTCCGCCAGCGCCCGGTCCATCCTCGCAATGGCTTCGTCGCGGTCTCGCCCCCAGACAATGATCTTGCCCAGGAGGGAATCGTAGAAGGCCGGCACGTTGTAGCCAGCATAGAGATGGGAATCTACTCGCACGCCTGGGCCCCCGGGTGCGACGAACATCTCGACACTCCCGACACCCGGGGCAAAGTCCAGCGAGGCATCTTCCGCCGTGATCCGGCATTCTATGGCGTGGCCTTGCGGCGCCAGGTCCTTTTCGCTCAGCGTCAATGGTTGTCCAGCAGCGATGCGGATCTGCCACGCAACGAGGTCGATCCGGCTCACCATCTCCGTCACGGGATGTTCCACCTGGATACGCGTGTTCATCTCCATGAAGTAGAAGTTGCCCTCAGCGTCGACGAGAAACTCGAGCGTGCCGGCGTTGGTGTATTCCCCGGCCTTCGCGCCCTTGACCGCCGCCTTGAGCAAAGCTGACCGGGTCTTCTCTGGCAAACGTGGTGCAGGCGCTTCCTCGATCAACTTCTGGTGGCGACGCTGAATGGAACAATCACGCTCACCGACTGCGAGTGTCTTCCCGAAGTTGTCCGCCAGCACCTGCACCTCGACGTGACGAGGCCGGTCCAGATAGCGTTCCAGGTACACCGCGTCGTTGCCGAACGCCGCGTCGGCTTCAGCTTGTGCCAGCGGCAACTGACGCACCAGTTCCGCTTCGTCCCGCACCACCCGCATACCGCGCCCGCCACCGCCGGCGGCGGCCTTCACGATCAGGGGGTACCCGATCTGACGGGCAATCGCGCGCGCTTCACCCAGGTTCTCAACCGGTCCATCGCTGCCGGGCACAATCGGCACCCCGGCATCACGCATCACCTTGCGAGCGGCGGATTTGTTACCCATCAACTCGATGACATCTGGACGCGGCCCGATGAACGTCACACCGACCTGTTGGCAGACTTCGGCCAGGTAAGGATTCTCAGCCAGGAAGCCGTAGCCGGGATGAATCGCGTCGCAGCCCGTAATCAGCGCGGCACTGATGATGGCCGGGATGTTGTTATACGAGCGCGCCGCCTGCGCGGGGCCAATGCAGACCGCTTCATCCGCCAATCGCACCGCCAGGGAGTCGCGATCGACATCGCTGTACGCGACCACCGCACGCACGCCAAGGTCGTGGCAAGCACGCAGAATGCGGAGTGCAATCTCGCCACGATTGGCAATCAGAATCTTGCGAAAAAGGGGTTCCGGCTCCGTAGTCATGCTTGCCTGAACTGATGATCCGTTGTGCGCCAGCGATGGCGTGACAGGCAAGCATAGCCGAGCCCGGTGGCCGGATCAGGAAACCTGAGCCGCCTCGTCATCCGCGATGGCCTGCTGGCGTGTTTTCTCCTGCAGCTCGGCGACACGCTGGCTGATCTCAGGTGAACCTACCCCAAGGATTTTGGCTGCCGCCAGCGCGGCCGCGGCTGGCTCCAGCACGAGCAGCGGCGCAACCCCGCCCGGCATGCGCACGGTCGAAAGCAGATCCATGCCACCGAACCGATCACCATACGGTGGGCAGGCGATCACCGGGTGCCGGGAATTGGCGTCCACCACCCCTGAAAGGGCGTTGGAGCGCCCGGCAACGGTGATGTAGACGTGGGGCACGCCATCCTGCTCGTACCCTTGCATGAGGTCCAGGAGATAGCTCGTCACCTTGTGCGCGGAGGCGATGCGCGTCACGTGGGAGATCCTCAGTTTGTCGAGCGCCTGGGCAATGGCGTTCCGATGCTCCGCGTCCGACTTGGAGCCAAGTAGCACGATCACCTGCGGGTCTACGCTCGGCATGAACTCTCCTCTGGTGCCTGATTCTCCAGCGCCAATGCTACTGCGCGTGGCAGCAATACATGCTCGACTCGCTTGATGCGCTCGTGCAAGCGAGCCTGGTCATCACCGTCCAGAATCGGGACTTCTTCTCGCAGCAGGACCGGGCCGGTGTCCACCACCGGCGTCACCACATGCACGGTAGCGCCTGTTAACGGCAGACCGTAGCGCAATGCATCTCGCACCGCGTGCGCCCCGCGCAGCACTGGCACCGGCCCGAGCGAACTTGCGATCTCGGCATCTGGTCCATCCGGGAGTAACGCCGGATGGACATTGATCACTCGCCCCTGGTAGCGGTCCAGGACAGGCTGTCCCAGGATCAACATCCAGCCAGCCAGGACGAGGAGATCCGGTGCATAGGCGGCGATTTCGATTGCCAACCGCTCCTCAAACTCGGCGCGCGCGGTGGCGCAGCCCCGGTCACGCAGTGGCACGGCCACCGCGGGGATGCCCGCGCGTGCAGCGCGTTGCAATGCTCCTGCTTCTGGCCGGTCGCTGATAACTGCAGCTATCGAAGCGTGCAGCGCGCCAGCCTCTGCGGCTTCAATGAGCGCTTGCAGATTGCTCCCGGAGCCAGAGGCCAACACCACAATTCGCTTCATGTCTGGTTTGTTGGTGACGCTATGTCGTGGCGCAGATACCGGCCTGCGAACGAGATGTCCTCTGCCGCCGCGTAGGCCAGATCCCGTGCGGCACTCAGGCTCCCGGCCACCCCGACCGTGGCCATCACGCGGCCACCGTTCGTCACGAGCAGGTCACCATCCCGCTTGACACCAGCCTGGAAGACCAAAGCCCCGCGCTTCTCAGCGTCCGCAACGCCAGCAATGGGATCACCCGCGCGTGGTTGCTCGGGATACCCGGCGCTCGCCAGCACGACACACACCGCTGCTGCCTCACGCACGGCAACGGTGTCAGAAGTCAATCGCCCCTGCGCGCATTGCAACAGAAGTTGGGCGATGTCGCCGTCCAGCAGCGGCAACAGCACCTGCGTCTCAGGATCACCAAAGCGGCAGTTGTACTCCAGCACCTTGGGGCCATCCGGAGTAAGCATGAACCCGATGTAGAGCACACCCCGGTAGGGCCGGCCCTCGCGCCTTAACCCGGCAATCGTTGGTTCCAGGACCCGGCGCCGTATGTCATCCAGCACGCCGTCTGGAACGTCAGTCACGGGCGCGTAGCTGCCCATGCCGCCGGTGTTTGGACCCGCATCCCCGTCGCCCAGGCGCTTGTAGTCCCGCGCCAGCGGCAGCAGAGCGTAGCGCTCACCATCGATCAGGGCGAAGACGCTCAGCTCGCTGCCGGTCAGGAACTCCTCAAGCACTACGCGCGCCCCCGCATCCCCGAAGGCCCGTTCCTGCATGATCGTGCGGACGGCGTCCGCGGCCTGCTCGCGCGTGTCGCAGATAATCACACCCTTACCTGCCGCCAGGCCATCGGCCTTGACAACGAGCGGCGTGGCGGCCTGGGCCACGAAGGCGAGCGCGTCATCCACCTCGTCGAACGTGCCGTAGGACGCGGTGGGTATGCCGTGCCGGGTCATGAAGCCCTTGGCAAAGGCCTTGGACCACTCCAGTTCGGATGCCGCCTGTGACGGACCGAACGCCGGTATCCCGGCTGCTTCGAGCGCGTCAGCCAGGCCAGCGGCTACGGCCGCATCGGGGCCAATCACGACAAGGTCAATGGCATGCTCGCCGGCCCACGCCGTGATACGCGCCACGTCAGTGGCGGCGATGGGCACAAGCTCGGCCAGGGCCATCATCCCGTCGTTGCCAGGTGCGGCCCAGACCTTGGCCACCGAGGGTGATTTGGCCATGGCCCAAACGAGCGCATGTTCGCGCCCACCTGAGCCGACGACGAGAACCTTCAGGCCCGATGCGTTTTGGGCGGTTGCAGTCATCCGGAGGCAAGTGCCCGCAGGCGGATTGGCTTGATCCCAGCCTGGTCGCTCTCCAGGCCGTCCTTCTGCTGCGCCGTTTCGATTGACACGGGGTAGCGACCGGTCAGGCAGCCAAAGCAGCGATTGCGTTCCCCGGCAGCGCGGGAGAGCCCTTCGAGGCTCAAGTAGCCGAGCGTATCAGCGCCCAA
>JALYWD010000594.1 GCA_030852885.1 Chloroflexota bacterium
GCCCGCTACTTGTACCCCGCCCGCTTCCTGGCCTCAGCAATCGTGTACTCGGGCGAATTGATGAAGTCCATCGTCGCGCGCTCGCGGGTACGGACTTCCTCCACGGCCGCCGGCAGCCCGTCCAGGACTTCGCGCGGCACGATCACAATGCCGTTGGCGTCGCCGTGCAGGATATCGCCCGTGCGCACCACCTGGCCGTCAAGGGTGATCGGGTTGCCGATGTCGATGATGTCGAAGTTCGCGTGGGAGACCACCAGGTACTTCGCGAAGTACCCGAAGCCAAGCGCGCGCACCTCGTGGAAATCGCGCAGACCGCCGTCCGTCACCATGCCGACCGCGCCCAGGCGCGTGGCCAGGGTCGCCATAACCTCACCAGCCAGTGCCACGCGCGAGGCATGGCCGCTGATGTCCTGGACGACGAGCACCGAGGGCGCCGGAATCTCTCCCAGTGCCTCGAACATGTTGAACCACGGCTCGCGCGGCGCAACTGGCTCAGGCCGGTTGGTCATGCGCACAGTGAGCGCGGTGCCCACCATCGGCGGCATTTCCGGGAAAAGGCTCCTGACCTCGCCGCCGATGAATCCCTCAGTGCGGTCCCGCACCTTGAACGACTCGATGGCGTTGGCGATGGTAGGGCTGTCGATACCTTTCAGAAATTCAAGGTGCTGCTCGGCGATGCCTTCAACCGGCGGGATCTGCGTCATTCCGGGTCCTCGTTACCTCGCGGATTGCTCGGCGCCCACAGGCCGGGGCGCCTGCCCCATTGTCGCCGAGAGCGCGTCAGGCGTCTGCCCCTACCGCGCGTTGCGTGGCCTCCTCGCGGCGCACGATCTCGTAGAGGGCAATCGCTCCGGCGGTGGAGGCGTTCAGCGATTCCACGCGTCCCCGCATCGGCAGCGCCAGGATCAGGTCGCACTGCTTGCGCAGTCCGCCGCTGATGCCATGCCCTTCGGCCCCCACCACCAGCGCCACCGGCGTCGGGATGTCCGTCTCAAAGAGCGGCTGCGTGTTTGGGCCGCCATCCAGGCCCACCACCCAGCGCCCGCTCCCCTTCAGTTCTTCCAACGCGTGCGCCAGGCTGGGCACGACCGCCACCCGGAGGTGCTCGACTGCCCCGGCGGAGGCGTTCACCACTGCTGGCGTCACTTCAGCGGCGCGGTTCTGGGGCAGGATCACGCCTGCCACCCCGGCGGCTTCCGCCGCGCGAAACAGGGAGCCAACGTTCTGCGGGTCCTGCAAATGGTCGAAGACCAGCACGGACCCCGGCGCGGCCACGATGTCCTCCAGGCTGGCGTAGCGGTAGCTCTCGGCCTCCAGCGCCACCCCCTGGTGGTTCGCCCCGCGCGTGGCGTCGTCCAGCATCAGGCGCGGGATGCGTTCCACTTCCACCTTCCGCTTCGCCGCGAGAGCCAGCAGCGCCCGCATGCGGTCGTCCTCGCGCACCCCTTCCGCCACGAAGAGGCGCTCGATGGTGCGTCGCCCCTGTAGCGTCTCGATGACCGCGTTGCGGCCGTAGATCAGGTCGCGGCCAGTCCGCGCCAGGACAGGTGCGGGCGCTCTTTCGACCTTTGGCTTGCGCGACGGCGTGCGTGGTGGCCGAGTCCTTGGACCGTCTTCATTCGCAGAGCGGTTCCGGGAGCCGTCGCCAGACGGCGGGCGCGAGCCTCCCCGCCCGGGAGGTCGGCTACTTCCGCCACCTCGTGATGGCCCGCCTCCGCTGCGAGAGGGAGCACCGTCACGGGTCGGCCCGCCGCTGCGAGACGGCCCGCCACCGCCACGCGAGGGAGCGCCGCCACCTCGCGACGGCCCTCCCCCGCCCTGCCGCTGCGAAGATTTGTCCGAGGTCCGCCGCGAAGAGGTGTTATCCCCGCCGCCGCGACCAGCTAGCTCCGGTCGGCGTGTCTTCAACAACCACCTCCAATGCGGCGAGTTCGTCCCGAATCAGGTCAGAGAGCGCCCACTCCTTGCGCTGGCGCAGTTCCCCGCGCACCCGCAGCAGTAGGTCAATGAAGGGCGCGGCATCGGCGCTGGCCGTCTCCTGCTCGGAGAGATCGAGCCCGAGCACGTCCGCCAATTCCACCAGCGTCTGCCGTGCTGGCTCCACGGTACTCTCCGCCTGCCCTTCAGTGCGGGCCCGGTTAATGGCGCGCCCCAGGTCGAAGAGCGCGGCAATGGCTTCGGGCGCGTTGAAATCGTCGTCCATGGCGGTGTGGAAGCGCTTGTCAACCTCCGTCGCCGCTGCCGCCAGGTCACCCGCGCTGGTAGCGCCGGCTGCCTCCAGATCGGCATCTGCCGTCGCGCCCGGTGTCGCGGCAGCCCGCAGCCGCGCCAAGCCACGCTCGGCCGCCTGGAGCCCCTCATCCGAGTAGGTCAGCGGCGCACGGTAATGACTCTGCAGCACCATCAGGCGAAAGGCCGGTCCCAGGCCGCGGTCCAGGATCTCCCGCATGCGCACGAAGTTGCCCAGGGACTTGGACATCTTCTCGGCGCCAACGCGCACCAGACCGTTATGCACCCAGTAGCGGGCAAACGGCTCCACGCCGAGAAACGCTTCGCTCTGGGCGATTTCGTTTTCGTGGTGCGGGAAGATGAGATCAGACCCGCCACCATGAATATCGACCTGGCCATCGAGATAGGTGCTGCTCATGGCGGAGCATTCGATGTGCCAGCCCGGCCGCCCTGGTCCCCACGGCGAATCCCAACTCGGCTCGCCCGGCTTGACCGCCTTCCAAAGCGCGAAGTCGAGCGGGTCGGCCTTCCGCTCATCAACCTCGATACGAGCGCCTGAGAGCAGATCGTCGATGTCGCGGTGGGAGAGCTTGCCATACCCCGGGAAGGAGCGCACCCGGAAGTAGACATCGCCGTCCACGTCGTAGGCGTGGCCGCGCTCGATCAACCCCTCCACCATCGCGATGATCGGCCCCACCTCCTGCGTCGCGCGCGGGTAGTGGGTAGCAGGAAGCGCGTTCAACTCCGCCGAGTCTGCCAACCACTCGGCAATCAGCCCCTCGGTCAGGAGATTGGGATCGATGTTGTCCCGGTTGGCGCGGGCAATGATCTTGTCATCGATGTCGGTGAAGTTCTGGATGTGTCGCACGCGATAGCCGCGATGCTCCAGGTAGCGCCGGATGACATCGAATGAGGTCATCGACATGCCGTGGCCAATGTGCGCGCTGTCGTACGGCGTGACGCCGCAGACATACATGCGGACTACGCCCGGCTCGATCGTCTCAAACGGCTCCTTGCGCCGGGATTGGGTGTTGTAGATCTGGAGAGACGCTGCTGGCGCGTCGGTGCCCTGGTCTGATGCAGTGCTGGTAACGGTCATGGCGAGCCTCCCTGTGGTTCGCGTGATCAATCGGTGGGAAGCCTATCGCGTTTTGGCCGTCGCCTAACACTCCACCTTGTTGCGAGAGAGTTCCTGCACCCGCTCTTCCAGT
>JALYWD010000615.1 GCA_030852885.1 Chloroflexota bacterium
ACATTGTTGAAGGCAAGTTCGCCGGTGTTCCCGGCCCGCACGCCCAGCTTGCCCTTGATGGTGCCCGTGGTGAAGCCAGGCATACCCTTCTCAACGATGAACGCAGTGAGGCCGTTGTGCTTCTTGCTGCGGTCATATGAGGCAAAGACCAGGAAGTGATCGGCGACAGCCGCCAGGGAGATCCACATCTTGCTGCCGTTCAGGACGTAGCTGTCGCCATCCTGCACGTAGGTGGATTCGATAGAACCCGCGTCGGAGCCCGCGTTTGGCTCGGTCAGGCCGAAGGTGCCCAGTTTCTCACCCTGCGCCTGCGGCACCAGGAAACGCTGCTTCTGGTCCTCGGTGCCCCACTGCAGGAGCGCCAGGCTGTTCAGGCCGACATGGACGCTCATGGCAACGCGCATGAACGTGTCGACGTACTCCAGCTCTTCGCAGGCGAGCGCCAGCGCGACGTAATCCATGCCAGCGCCGCCGTACTCCTCCGGTATGGGCAGGCCCAGCAAGCCGAGCTCACCCATCTTGTAGAGAATTTCCGGGTGAAAATCGCCGTTGGCGTCCCAATCACGAATGTACGGGGCGACTTCGCGCGCGGCGAATTCCCGCACGGTGTCGCGCAGTTGCACCTGCTCGGGCGTTAGCGAAAAGTCCATAGACGGGGTGGCCCCTTTGCCTGCCACGGCAATCACCTGATGTGCCGTATCCTCAATAATGCAGAGCGGAGTATAGCGGGTGCTCCTGGCACGGGAATCCGGTCAGGATGGTCCCGCGCTCACGGACAGCGCGGGAGGTGCGCGGCATGGATGACGAACGTTTTGACGCCATCGTGGTGGGAGCTGGACCGGCCGGGATCGCCGCCGCCAGGACCATGGCCACGGCGGGTTTGAGCGTGGTGGTGCTGGAGCGGGGCGCGTTTCCGGGCGCCAAGAACGTCTGGGGCGGCATTCTCTACCGGGAGCCAACCGAGGCAATGGCCCCCGGGTTCGAGGCTGAAGCGCCACTGGAGCGGCCAATCATCGAGCAGCGCTACGTGTTCCTGACGGCAGACGCCATGATGGGCGCGACGTATCGCTCGCAGAAGCTGGCTACTCCGCCATTCAACGCGTACTCGGTGCTGCGCTCGCCGTTCGACCAGTGGTTTGCCGGCACCGCAGAAGCCGCGGGCGCTGAGGTCTACCCGGAGTTCACCATTGTGGACCTGCTCTGGGAGGACGGAGCGGTTGTGGGTGTGACGACCGGGGACGAGGAAGGCGATTTGCTGGCGCATTGCGTGGTCATCGCCGACGGCGCGAACTCCCTGCTGGCGCAGCGCCTGGGCCTGCACGACGAGTGGGAGCCTATCGAGCAGGCGCTCGTTGCCAAGGAACTGATCGCGCTGCCGGCCGATGTCATCGAGGCGCGATTCGGACTGCCTGAAGGCATGGGAACGGCCCTGGAGATTTTTGGAGAATCGACCGCCGGACTGCTGGGTTATGGCTTCATCTATACAAACAAGGAGAGCCTGTCTATCGGGACCGGGGCGCTGCTCGAGGACCTGATCGCCACCGGACTTAATGTCAATGACATGCTGGACCGCTTCAAGAAGCACCCGGCCATCGCGCCGCTGATTGCCGGAGGCGAAACGCTGGAGTACTCGGCGCATCTCATCCCCGAGGGGGGCTACCACCGCCTGCCGCGGCTCTTTACCGATGGCGCCGTGGTCGTGGGGGATGCGGCGCAACTCGTGAACCCGCTCAACCGGGAGGGGGCCAACCTGGCGATGCTCTCCGGGCAGTTGGCGGGCCAGGCGATCGTAGAGGCCAAAGCGGCCGGCGATTTCTCGGCCATGCAGTTGAGCCGGTATCGGGAGCTGCTGGACGAGAGCGTGGTCATGAAGGATCTGCACAAGATCCGCAACGTGACCGAGTTTGCCCACGGCCGGCCACACCTGCTACGCGAGTACCCGGAGATGCTCTCCAGCATGGCCGAAGAGTATTTGCGCGTGGACGGCACCCCGAAGAAGGACAAGCTGAAGAAGATCGCTCGCCTGCTGGCCGCCCAGCCCAGGAGAAGATTGGTGGAGGACGCAGTCAAGGGCGCAATGGCGATGTCGTAGGCCCTTCCATCGCCCACCACAACTCAGTGCCAGACTCACCGCCACGATTCTGGTATGGGGCCAGTCCGAGGCCCGGATCAGCGCGGGACGTGGCCCGGACGGGAGCAACGCGCCGTGGCTCCAGGAAAAGCACGATTGGAAGTCGGGTTCTTGCAGGCAGCCTGTTCCTGAA
>JALYWD010000305.1 GCA_030852885.1 Chloroflexota bacterium
GGCTTCTCTCCCAAAAGTGATGATCCGCCAGGCTATCTGTTCTCCAGCTTCAAGGAGCCGCTCATAGACGGTGACCTCTACACCTTCGACAGCGACCCGAATGACATCTACGGCTTCTGGCAGGCGAAGGTTGTCCAGGGACTGCTGGCAGGTGGGGAGAACGAGCTTTTTCGTCGGGTGCAGCCTGGAGCCGAAGCGGCCGTCCACTGGCCCGCTATCGCGGTAGAGGCCCAGGCGCGCTTCATGGCCGGGCTGGAAGCGATGCACCAGGTGGAGGCAATTCACAGCTTCGAGGCGAGCAAGACAGCCTACATCGGCGCGCACGGGGGTGCGCCGCTGATGCTGGTGCAGGGGCCGCCCGGAACCGGCAAGAGCTTCACGACGGCCTACGCCATCCTCTCCCGGGTCCAGGGCGCGCTGGCGGCCGGGATTCCGTACCGCGTGGTGCTCGGGGCGAAGACGCACGCGGCGACCAACGTGCTGCTGATCAATGTGATCGGCGCTATCGCCGCGCTGGAGGGAATGCGAGCAAAGCAGCCCGCTCTCTTCGCGGAGTACTTCGACGCGCGCCTGTTGACCGTCCCCTGCTACCGCCTCAAAGCCCGGGAAGGGGAGCAGCCCGAGGGCTCCATCGCGCTGCAAGTGGGCGAGGGGGATCACCCGAAGCCACTGCAGTTCCTGGCTGGATTGCCGGTCGCTATCGTGGGCTCGACACCCGGCGGCATTTACAGCGCAGCCAGGGAAGAGGGGAAAGACCTCTTCAATTACCGCACCTTCGAGTTGCTGGTGCTGGACGAGGCCTCCCAGATCAGCTTGCCGGAGGCGATCATGGCGGCGCTGCCGCTGCGCGCGAGTGGGCAGGTCATCGTGGTTGGTGACCACCGCCAGATGGCGCCCATCGTGCAGCACGATTGGGAGAACGAAACGCGGCGCACCTTCCAGGATTACGCGGTCTACCGCTCGCTCTTCGAGACCGTGCAGACCTGCGATCCGGTCGAGATCAAGTTCCAGCAGACCTTCCGGCTGCACCGGGATATGGCGGAGTTCCTGCGCCGCAGCATCTACACCCAGGATGGTCTGCACTATTTCTCGGAGAAGGATCACTTGCTGCCCCTCTCGGCGCAGGCCGATCCTTTCGTGGCGGCGGTGCTGAACTCGGCGCATCCCATCGTGGTGGTGACCCACGATGAGAAGAGCAGCCAGGTCCGCAACGACTTCGAGCGCGCCTTGACCGCGCCGCTGCTGGAAGCGCTCTTCGCCGAGGGGTACAGCGTTTCGCACGGCTTCGGCATGGTGGTGCCGCACCGTGCCCAGCGGGCCAGCCTGCAGGAGGCCCTGCGCGCGGTGGCAACCAATCCGAACGACGCGGACATCGCAACGGCGGTTGACACTGTGGAGCGGTTCCAGGGTGGGGAGCGGCAAGCGATCATCGTCTCGGCGACGGAGAGTGATCCGGCGTACCTCCTGGCGTCGGGCAAGTTCCTCTACGACCCGCGCCGCCTGACCGTGGCGATCAGCCGGGCCAGGGAGAAGCTGGTGGTCGTGGCGTCGCGCTCGGTCTTTGAGACGTTCAGCCCGGACGAACAGACGTTTCTCAACGCGCAGCTCTGGAAGGACCTGCTCCACCGCACATGTACCGTGTTGCTCTGGAGCGGAGAGCGCAACGGGCACCAGGTCCAGGTCTGGGGCAATCCGCCGCTGGTGGCGCCGGAGCGAGTTCAGCCGTTGCTGAACGTGAACATGGCCACGTCGGGGATGTCGTCGCTGCCGCCGGCCGCACGGTAGAGCGCCATCGCGGCGTGGTTGGAGCGCTCGGTCAGCACCCAGGTGTTGTCCGCACCCAGTTCCCTTGCCCATGCGGTCGTCGCGTCGATCAGCGCGTGGCCGATTCCTTGCCGCCGCATGGCTTCATGGACATCGATCGAGTAGAGAAGCACCTCGGCGCGCAGCGCATCGAGCCGTTGCAGGCGATGCGCAATGACGATGCCGCAAATCAGGTCGGGTGTCGTTGCCAGCAGCAGCAGGTTGTCCGGGTTGGCCACGAAGGGCTGCGCCTGGTCCAGCACCCACGGTTCATCGGGCCAGTCGTGGTTCAGCCGGGCCAGCAGCGCAGCGTCAATCGCCGTGATTCGCGTAATCTCCCAGGCTGGTTCAGGCATCGCCGAGGACATGCTCCAGCAGGGCCATGCGGATGTAGACCCCGTTGTGGGCCTGCCGGAAATAGGCGGCGCGGGGATCGCTATCGACCTCCGTCGTGATTTCATCAACACGCGGCAGGGGGTGCAGCACGATGGCGCCCGGCGCCAGCAAGTTCATCGACGCCGAGTCGATGACGTACTGCCCACGCACGGCTTCGTACTCCCCGGGCGTGGGGAAGCGCTCCTTCTGCACGCGCGTCTGGTAGACCACATCCACATGCGGCAGTACGGCGTCCAGATCTGGCTCATCGTGGAAGGGGATGCCCGCCGCGGTAAGCTCCTGCCGCACGTCCTCACCCATGGGCACGGCGGGCGGCGAGACGAAGACGATTTCCGCACCGGTCGTCAGCTTGAGCAAGCGCGCCAGTGAGCGCGCGGTCCGCCCGAAGCGCAGATCGCCGACCAGCGCCACCTTGAGATTGTCGATGCGGCCCAGTTCGTGGCCAATGGTGTAGAGGTCGAGCAGAGCCTGGGTGGGGTGCTCGCCGGGGCCATCGCCCGCGTTCAGGATCGGGACACCGGAGACGGAGGCCGCGCGGTGGGCGGCGCCCTGCTCGTAGTGGCGGATGACGATGGCATCCGCGTAGCCATTGACGATGCGGATGGTGTCCTCCACGGTTTCGCCCTTGATGGCGGAGGAGAACTCGCGCGCGTTCTCGGTGGAGATCACGTTGCCACCGAGGCGGTGCATGGCCGTCTCAAAGGAGAGGCGGGTGCGCGTGGAGGGTTCGTAGAAAATGGTCGCCAGCGTCAGGCCGGCCAGCGGCGCCGAAAAGCGCGGCATGTCCCGCATGCGGTCTGCTGCGGCGAACAGCGTAGCAATTCCCGGACGGTCAAACTGACCAACATCCACGACGTGGCGAACTGGTGCTTCTTGCTGGCTCACGGCTCCCTCCCCGGTTGGTCATTATATTGATATTGGTATGCGGCATGTGACTTTGAGCGAGGGAGAAATCGTTGGCTGAGTTGTTACCCCTGGCGGAGCGGGTCTGGGTCGTGCCCGGTGGAGTGAACATCGGGGTGCTGGCCAATGAGGCTGGGCAGATTGTGCTGGTTGATACCGGCCTGAACGATACCGCCGCCAAGAAGGCGCTCAAGGCTGTACGTGAGGAGTTGGGTGGCGAGGTGGTTGCCATCCTGACGACGCACGGCCACGCCGATCACTTTGGCGGCAACGCGACGGTGGTCAAGCGGACTGGCGCGGCAGTGCATGCGCCGGCCTTTGACGAGGCGGTGCTGAAGTACCCGTTGCTGCAACCAGCCTTGCTCTATGGCGGGGCCGACCCCATCGACACGATGCGCGGACGCTTCATGCTGGCGGACGCCAGCCCGGTTGACGTCATCGTGCAGCCGGGGCCTCACGAGGTGGCGGGGATCACGCTGGAGGCCGTCCCGCTCTTCGGGCACTCCCCAGGGCAACTGGGCTACCTGGTGGGGGATGTCTTCTTCTGTGCTGACGTGGTACTGCCGGCGAGCGTCCTGGAAAAGTACCGCATCCCGTATCTCTTCTCACTGACAGATCACCTGCAGGCGCTCGATCATGCCGCGACAATCCCGCACCGCGTGGCCGTGCCGGGCCATGGCGTCGTGCTGGAGGAGGGTGATCTTGCCGAACTGATCGGGGTGAACCGCGCCCTGGCGGACCGGGTGCTCGAAGCGACGCTCGAGTTGGCGGCTACGCCACAGACTGCGTCGGTGGTGCTCCAGGGGCTCTTGCAGCGCTTCGGTGCTCCCGTTGCGGATGCGCCGTCATTCTTCCTGCTGCAACCGACAGCCTTCGCGTTCCTCAGCCATTTGCATCGCCAGGGACTTGTTCACCATGGGATTGTGGACGGAGCGTCAGTTTGGGAGCGGGTGTAAGGGGTGAAAGAGTTTCCGGTCTGTTCCAATAGAGGCATTGACAAGACGTTCAATGACGTGTGGCAGGGAATTGTGGTCCCATTAGCCGGGCGCGGTGTGCGACAATTGTCCATCTGAAATTGTGCGCGGTCAGGGCGCCTGTGTGCGCCATCAGCTCGCAGTTTCCGAGGCGGAAGTCTCTTGCCCTTCCCTGAAAGAGGTCGGTTATGCACACAACAATGCAAGCGCAGGAGATGGATCGGGCATTTCAGGCCTCACTCCACGCATCGATTCCTGAGCTCGCCACGAAACTTCAGTCCGTGCTTTCACGCACCGTCACGGCGTTCGCCGTCAACGTCAAAGATGGGAAGACGGTCTCGCGCTGGGCCAATGGGGAAATCGCCCAGATTCGCGACGAAGAAACGGAGCGGCGGGTCCGTATGGCATACCAGATTGTCACGTACCTTGAAGAGTCGGCGAGCCCGCAAACGGTTCGGGCCTGGTTTGTCCAGTTGAATCCCCGGCTGGGCGACATCATGCCTTCACAGGCCATCAGGGATGGAAGGTTGGTTGAGGCGCGCGACGCTGCGCAGGCCTTTGTCGTCAATCCCTGAGCCGGGAGGGTGATGAGTCTCCCACTGCATGTCGTGGGTCCTCCTGCCGCGGGGGCCATTCGAGTCGGCTGGCACAGTGATCCACTGGGCCCGCCTCCCTGGAGTAACGCACTCCCCGATGGCACGTTTGGGAACCGCTTCGATGATCCGAGCGCGGCAGATGGCATCCCGCCTGAGGACCGCTTCCAGTGCGTCTATGCGGGAACGACTGCCGAGGCAGCGTTCGGGGAAACGCTCGATCAGTTTCGCGTGAGCATCGACCAACTCAACCTGATTGCATCGATGGTCGAGGACGTAGAGTCTGTCGAAGCGTTGTTCGGCGATGTCTTTGACCTTGAAGACCCAAGCGTGCCCGCCCGTGGCATTGTATGGGCGCGCTGGCGGGAGGAGCGACGACTCGTCACCGCACATCTGGACCCCTCGTTACGCTTTGCAGATCTTGCGAGTCCAGCCAGCCTGCAACATCTGCAATATCACTTGCCCGCTGCTGCCGCACGAGCAGGATTGCGCTCGGCGGACTTTCCAGCCGTAATGGACAGGACGAATCGGGCGTTTACTCAGGCCTGCTCCCGATACGTCTATGACCTGCGTGATGCTGCTGAGGCGACGCTGTTTCACGGCATCCGCTACTTGTCCCGCCTGGATCCCGTCGCCTGGGAATGTTGGGCACTCTTTGTAGACCGAATCGAAGGCTCTCTGGCTTCAGGATTTCCTGAGCCGATTGCGGCGACCCACCCTGCCCTTTGCTCAGTCGCCCGCATGTTTGATCTGAGTATTAAACTCTTCGAGGGAAGTCGCCCATTCTATCGGCCTTGACCGTACGCAGCGCCGACAGCATCAACTATGCATTGCTGCTCATGACCCCGGGACTGCCCTGCGTCTCTGGTAGGATGCTGCCCTGACCCGATGGCGATCTGAGCAGGAAGCCCTCCCCGTGACCGACCTGCTTGCCGAGTTGTTTTCCTCAAAAGTGCGCGCGGCAGTACTCGGCATGTT
>JALYWD010000703.1 GCA_030852885.1 Chloroflexota bacterium
TATTGCGCCAGCAGGCCGAGCATGCGCGGCGCGGTGGAGCCGATGACAATGGGCGGCCCTTCAGCGCGCGGCCCGCGCGGGCGGAGTTCGCAATCCCGGGCGCTGTAATACTCACCTTCGAAATCGACATGCCCGGTGCGGAGCAGGCCGTGGATGATGGCGATGGCTTCGGCAAAACGGCTGACCCGGTGATCAAAGGGGTAGCCGAACATCTGATAATCATTCTCGTGCCAGCCGGCGCCCAGCCCCAACACCAGACGCCCACCCGAGATCTCATCGATGGTGTCCGCGATCTTGGCCTGCAGGGCGGGATTGCGGTATCCCGTGCACGCCACCAGCGGGCCGATTTCGACCCGGGATGTCACGGCAGCGAGCGCCGCCATGATCGACCAGCATTCCCAGGGACCCTGGTTCTCCTTGTCCGGAAACTTGTAGAGGAGATGATCCGCATTCCAGATGGAATCGAACCCCAGTTCCTCCGCCATCTGGGCCATGTTGGCGAGATCGCTCCAGCGCGCGGTCTGGCCGCCCATTTCCCATTCCGTATCCGGAAGGATGACGCCGACTTTCAGGGGTCGCTGTCGGGGAGTTACTGACTCTGCCATGCGTTGTTCCTTGCGTTGATTGCCTGCCGAAGGCGCATTGCCAGACGTGGCGTGGCGCTTCTGGTTCTTATATCACCTCGTCACGGGCTTGCGAAACAAGAATTCCGGTGACATCCCTGGCGTCAGCCGAGATTCTTGCCTGTGGGTGTACATCTGCTATTGGCGAAGGTATTCGCTTCATATGACATTGAGTGCCACAATGCACGTGACAGTCGTTACCGGGTCAAGGTCCACCCATCCGCAGCGTCGATGTTGGCTTTTGCCTGTGCCGATGGATGAGGGCTTGCAGCCGGTGCGGCAGCCTGTCCATAGTGGAGCAGGCCAGGTAGTGTCCCGTTTCGGCGCGGTCAGCCACGGTAGAGCGTGAGGAGCATGCAATGACGCAAGCACCGGCAGTTACCGTCTCCACGTTGGAAGCGATCCTCGACGGCTTCAACCGCCACGACCTGGACGCGATCATGGCGTTTTTCGCGGATGACGCCATGCTTGAGACACCCCGGGGCGCCAATGCATGGGGGAGTCGCCTTGAGGGCAAGGCCGCCGTGCGTGAGGGCCTGGCAGCACGTTTTGCCGGCATCCCCGACGTGCACTACGGGGAGGATCGGCATTTCGTGTGCGGAGATCGGGGTGTTTCGGAGTGGCGGTTGACCGGAACCACGACGGGAGGCGAGCGCGTGGATGTGCGGGGCTGTGATCTCTGGGAGTTCCGGGACGGACTCGTTGCGCGCAAGGACTCGTACTGGAAAATCGTTGATCGATAACCAGCCATAGGGCCACGGAGTCTGATCGGCACGATGGCGCAGCCTTGAGACATCGTTGTCGTCACCGTTTGCCGGATTCCTGCGTTGTAGAAGTCGCAGACGGGCCAGGCCTCACAGCGCACCGGCCAGTCTGCCGGAATCTGGCATGGTGCAGGAAAGGACGTTCGATGCAGATAACGCGGAGGTTGGCACTGCTGGCCGCGCTTTCGATAGCGTTGGTGCTGCCGGGAGTGGCGCAGGTCGCGGCACAGGATGCGACGCCAATGGCATCTCCCGAGGCCGCGGCTTCCTGGCTGGACGGCGCCACGGGCAACTGGAACACGCCGGGCATGGCGATTCCGACGGCGCCGGATTTCGAGGACGACTCGAACATGAACTGTGGGCAGCAGGAGCGTCCCGCTGAGACGCCGCAGGACCAGGCGCTGGTCGATGCTGGCTGGCATCTCTTCCTGGCGTACCAGCAGGGCTGGGGCGTGACGCTGGTCTCCGGGCTGTCTGGCTACGACGGCATGTGCCGCCCCATCGGCTACCAGGATTTCGTCTTTGTCGATGGCGAATTCGCGGGCACGCTGGCGCCGGAGCCGATGGCCTCCCGCAGTGACGGCGCATCAGATGGCGCGAACCTGTGGAGCGCGGACACCATTTCCGCGCAGTACCGCCGGTACGCGCCGGAGGACGCGCTCTGCTGCCCCTCCGGCAGCACCTACGTGGAGTTCACCATCACCCGCGGGGACGAGGGACCGGTGGTGAACGCCACCCTGATCCAGCCCGCCGAGTAACGTCCCCTGAGGCGTGACGCGAAGCCCGCGTCACGCCTCATCCCCGAATGCTCCCGCAGCCTTCAGCCTGGCGACATCGGCATCACTGAGCCCTGCCGCACGGAGGGCAGCGAGCGTGTGCGCGCCGAGCGCCGGTGAGGCCTGGTAGGGCGGCGTGTAGCCGGAGACGTGCAGCGGCATGCCGATGCTGTGGACCGCACCCAGATCCGGATGTGTGAAGCTGGCCAGCATCTCCCGTTCCGCGAGCAGCGTATGGTCCAGGACCTCCCGCAGACTGCGCACCGGCGCGACCGGCACTGCCCCCTGGAGCAGCGACACCCAGTGCGCCGTTGAGGCAGCCGCGAAGCGCTCCGCCAGGAGGTCGAGCAGGGCGTCGCGGTTGGCGTGACGCGCGTTGAAACTGGCGAAGCGCGGATCATTCACCAGGTCCGGCAGATCAAGCCGCGCAATGAGCGCGGCGAAGAACTTGTCCTTGGCGCAGGCAACCGCCAGGTAGCCGTCACTGGTGGCGAAGAACTGGAAGGGCACGATGGTCGGGTGCGCGGAGTGCGGGAGCCGTTCCGCAATGTGCCCCGCGGAAAGCCCCCAGGTTGCCTGATAGCTGAGCATGGCGAGGGCGGTGTCGAACAGTGAGGTATCGACATCGCGGCCGTGGCCCGTCCGTCTCGCCTCGATAACCCCTGCGAGGAGCCCCAGAGCGGCTACCAGCCCGGATGCATAGTCCGCCAACGGCAGGCCACTGCGGGTGGGTGGGGCGTCGGGTTCGCCGGTCAGGCTGGCCCAGCCAGCTTCGGCCTGCACCAGCGCGTCGTAACCGGGATGGGCGCGGCGGTCGCCGGTGCGTCCGTAGGCCGACAACGAGACGCAGACGATGGCCGGGTTGAACGCCGAGAGGGCGTTGTAGGTCAGGCCGAGGCGGCCGGGGAGATCGCCGCGCAGGTTGTTGAACACAGCATCCGCGTGCGCCACCAGCGCGTGCAGCGCTTCCTGCCCGGCAGGCGTGCTCAGATCCAGGGCTACACTCTGTTTGCTGCGATTGAATGCTTCAAAGTAGAGACTGCTGCCGTTGGCCGCGCCGGGTGGAACCCCGCGCCCAACATCTCCTCCCGCGCCCGGGTCTTCAATCTTGATAACCTGTGCGCCGAGATCAGCCAGCAGCAGCGTGCCGAATGGCCCGGCCCCAAACTGCTCGACTGCCAGAATCGTCACGCCCGCCAGGGGGCCTTCGTGGTTCACCATGCTGGATGCCTCCTGGTCATCAGTATCATTCGCGGCCAATTGCGGTGCAGGGTTGTCCTTGATGGAAATTCGAGACAGAGGGGATAGGGTCATCGTGTTGATGGCGAGCGACCTTCGCTGTAATGCCTCATGCGTGGTCACGGTGCAACGGGATGTGAAGGGGGCTGATCTGGCATGACCTCGCGACCTGCCCGTTCATCGCGATCACACGCGTCTGGGACCCCTCGTTTCTGGGCGATCGTGCCCGCGGGTGGCTCCGGAACCAGGCTCTGGCCGCTCAGCCGGGCCGCCCGGCCAAAGTTCCTGCTGACGCTCACCGGAAAACGGTCACTGTTACAGCAGACGGTTGACCGCCTGGCGCCGCTCGCCGGCCCGGAACGCACCCTGGTCGTTTGCGGGCCAGCCCATGCCGCTCCCGTGGCGCGGCAGCTCCCGGAGCTGCCGGAGGCCAATATCATTGTGGAACCAGCCCCACGCGGTTCCGCGCCCGCCATCGCGCTCGCGACCGCGCTGATCGCCCGGCGAGAGCCAGATGCCATCGTCGGCAGCTTCGCGGCAGATCATGAGGTTGCCGACCCGGCGGCATTCAACCGCGCCATCGAGACGGCCATCGTGGCGGCACAGCATGGGTGGCTGGTGACCGTGGGGCTGGAGCCAACGCGGCCGGAAACGGGCTATGGGTACATCGAGCGCACAACGGATGTAGTGGCCCAGACGGACCAGGGCACGGCGTACCGGTCTGCGCGCTTCGTCGAGAAGCCAGACCTGGAAACGGCCATCGCCTACCTGGAGGCCGGGCGCTCGTTGTGGAACGCCAGCATGTTTGTCTGGCAAGCCAGCACCCTTCTGGACGAAATAGCCCGCCTCCAGCCAGAACTCTTTACGGCCGTGACACGAATAGCGGCCGCCTGGGGATCCCCGGAGCAGGAGCAGGTCACGGCCATGGTCTGGGCGGAACTGGCGGAATCCACGATCGACCAGGGGATCCTGGAGCACGCTGAACGCGTGGCGGTGGTTCCCGCCAGCATGGGCTGGTCCGATGTCGGCGACTGGAATAATCTTGGTGACCTTATTGAACAGGATGGCGCTGGCAACCGGGTGCGCGGGGATCTGTTGCAGGAGGCCTCGACTGACTGCGTGGTCTGGTCCGAGACGGACCGCCTGGTGGCGTTGGTTGGCTTGACGAACGTGGCGATTGTGGACACGGAGGATGCCCTGCTGGTGGTGAACCGCGAGCACGCGCAGAACGTGCG
Source organism: Chloroflexota bacterium (assembly GCA_030852885.1). GTDB lineage: Bacteria > Chloroflexota > Chloroflexia > Thermomicrobiales > UBA6265 > JACCXM01. Next base: position 4,638 of record JALYWD010000703.1, read on the forward strand.
CCGCATTGTCGATCAGTTGAAGTCCGCGAAACGTTCGGGCTATTGATAGGCGCCATGCCACGGAGTGCTCGGGCGATGACGCCGCTGCCAATCCTGATCCAACCCTATTTTGATCCCAAGCCATGGGGATCGCGGCGGCTCAGTGCGCTATGTGGCGAACTCCCGGATGGCCTGATTGGGGAGGCATGGCTGGCGGCCCCCAACGCCATGGCTGGGAGTGGGCCCGAGGCCGGGCGAGAGCTGGGTGACCTGGCGGGTGGTGCGCCTCAGCATTGGTGCGGCGCGCAGGGGCTGCGCGCGACACAGGGACGGGCCGTCTTTCCACTGCTCGTCAAGGTCATCGACGCCACCGAAACGCTCTCCATCCAGGTGCATCCGGACGACACGCTGGCGGCGGCGCGGAATCTGGGCACCGGGAAGACGGAGGCCTGGCACGTGCTGGATGCCGCGCGCGGCGCGGTGCTGTACGCCGGGTTGCGCGACGGCGTGGAGCAGGCTGCGTTCCTGGCTGCCTGCAGGGAACAGGATGATGTCTCCAGCTACCTGAACGCCGTTTCGGCCGCGCCAGGCATGACGATGGTCATTCCCGCGGGGACGGTACATGCGATCGGTGGGGGGCTGCTGATCTACGAGATTCAGCAACCCTCCAACGTGACCTTTCGACTCAATGATTGGGGACGCCGCGACGAAAACGGGAACGCGCGGGATCTCCACCACGCGGATGGGTTCGAGGCAGTGAAGCCGAACGTGTCTCCGCGGCCGGTGACGCACGTGCGCCTGACGGACGAGCGCGCGGTCCTGGCTGCCACGCCGTACTTCGCCCTGGAGCGCGTGGATGTCCCTTCCTCCCGGGCGCTTACGCTACCGGCTGTGCAGAGCCCCCAGGTGCTGACGGTGTTGCAAGGCGTGATTGAGGTTTCACTCCGCGGCGTGCCAGGCTCTGTTGTGGCCAGCACCGGGCAAACACTGATTGCGCCGGCGGAAACCGTGGCCACGCTGGTTGCGGGAACGCAGGCAACCCTCCTGCGCGGTTGGGTGCCTGATCTGGAGCGGGACATCGTGGAGCCAGCGCACGTGGCCGGCGTGGTGCAAGAAACCCTGGCGCAAGTGGGGATTGCGGCGGTCAGATTCTGAGCGAACGGCCACGGATGCCCCGCTGCTGGCGCGAAAATGGCGTACCGCGTATGCTGCATCAACCGGTGCAAGCGAGTTCTTCTGCAACGAAGTGCGCGTCCCGCGAGAAGCTTTCGCAAAGATTCTCGCTGTTGACAATTGCTTTCATTGCTTTTAGAGTTTCGCCTACGACGGTACAATGACTTCACATACGTCATAGTTTGACGAACGCTGCAGCGAGGGCGGTGCGCACACATGCGCTTCCTGATCGGTGCCGATATAGGCACCCAGGGTTCCAAAGGGGCGCTCATAACTGAAACGGGTCAGCTTGTCGCGACTGCATCAGTTGAGGCGAGCGTGAGCGTGCCGCAGCCCGGCTGGGCTGAGCATGAGCCTGACAGCGCGTGGTGGGGCAGCTTCGTCGATGTCGTCCGCCAACTGATCTATAAATCCCAGGTTGACCCACGGGATATCGCGGCGGTGAATGTCAGTGCCCTGATGCCGGTGCTGGCCCCGGTGGATGAGACGGGCGTGGTGCTCCGCGCCGCCATTCTCTACGCGGACATGCGCGCCCATGAAGAACTGGCGCACATGAACCAGGATCTCGCGATCTCCAAAGAGAGCGATTTCGCGGGGCAGTTCTCCGCACAACTCACCATGCAGGACCTGGGGCCCAAGATCTACTGGTACCAGCGCCACGAGCCGGAACGCTGGCGGCGCACGCGCTACCTGATGGGAGCGCAGGGCTTCATCAATGCCAAACTCACCGGGCGCTATGCCGTTGATCGCCACACCGCCATTGGCTACCGGCCATTCTTTGACCCCGCGACCGGCGGCTACGATCCGATGCTCTGCGCTCGCTACGGCGTGCCGCTGGACATGTTGCCTGAACTGATCGAGATGACCGATGTTGTGGGCGAGGTGACGCCAGCAGCGGCGGTGGCGACCGGGCTGGCGATTGGTACGCCGGTGGTCGCCGGTGTCATCGACTTCTTCGCCGAGATGATCAGCACGGGTGCGGATACGCCGGGCGATGTCGTGGTGAGCTATGGCACCACCATGTGCATGGCCGGTCTGTCTGATGCGCCCATTGGCCCGGTCCCTGGTCTGGGTCACATGCTGAGCGAGGACAAGAGTCTCTCCGGGCTGTACGAGGGGCTGTATTCCGTTGGGGGTGGCATGGTTACCTCCGCGGCGCTTTCCCGCTGGTTCCGCGACAAGTTCGGCGATGTTGAGCGGCGCGTGGAGCAGGAGCTTGGGATCAGCGCCTACGGGCTGCTGGGCCTGGAGGCCGATGCGGTTCCCCCGGGCTCCAACGGCCTGATCGTGCTGCCGTACTTCAGCGGCGAGCGATCCCCAATTCATGATGACCTGGCGCGCGGCATGATCTTCGGCCTTACGCTGGCCCATGACCGCCCGCATATCTACCGCGCCTTGCTGGAAGGCGTGGCCTACGGCGTGGAGCATCACTTTGACCTGATGCGCCAGTCCGGCATGACACTCAACCGCATCGTGGCCACGGGTGGTGGCTCCCGCAGCCATCTCTGGACCCAGATAATCAGCGACGTCACTGGCGTTCCCCAGGTCGTGGTCGCCCCAAGCAACGCAGCTCTGGGCGCGGCATTCCTGGCAGGCAAGGCTATTGGCGTGTTTTCTCAGCTATCTGACGTGCGTCTATGGGCGAAACCGGAAAGGGAGGTGGTCCCCCGGGAGAATGTGCACGACGTGTACCAGGAGTACTACCGGATCTATCGGCGTCTCTACGAGCAGACCAAGGAAGAGATGCACGATCTCGCGCGCCTCACGGCCGCGGCCGCGAAATCGTCGATCAGGCCCCTGGGGGCGGAGCTTACCGTCCGGGAATTGACCGCATAGATTCGGAAGTTCATCGCAGGAACGACATGAGAACCAAGGGAGGTAACATGACCCTGCTCAAGAAGAATTCCACTCGTCGCCAATTCCTGATGGGTGCGGCTGGCGCCGGCGCACTGGTCACCTCGAGTTGGCTGCCGTCGCGGACCGATCGTATCCGCGCCATGCAGGACAGCTTCGATTGGAAGGCGAACTCGGGATCACAGGTGCGCCTGATCCTGAACAAGCACCCGTACACGGAATCCCTGTTGCCATTGATCCCGGAGTTCACCGAGCTGACCGGCATCGAGGTGCCGGAGCCGCTGATCCTGCCAGAGGCGGAGTACTTCCAGAAGTTGTTGGTGGACCTCTCCACCGGCGCTGGCGAGTTCGACGTGTTCATGACTGGGCCGCAGGTGCACTGGGCCTACGACGACGCCGGCTGGACCGAACCGCTCGAGACGTTCCTGGATGACCCGAACAAGACC
>JALYWD010000722.1 GCA_030852885.1 Chloroflexota bacterium
AGCCCGTTCGGAGCGATCTTCTACGACTCGGACCCGGACGACGCCGCGCTCATCATGAAAAACTACAAGTGGTTGGACAAGGTCAGCCTGTCTGAATGGCAGCACGCCATGTCCTGAAATCCGGCAGGTGATCGCGCTTTCGCTTTGCCAGGAGCTCAGCGACGGCGTCACACGTCTGTGTGTGCTCACGTAAGATCCAGGCCAGCACGAAGCAGTGGCGTTCCGTACGATTGCGGGCAGTTTGTCAGCAGCAACGCCTGGGAGGACTTGTGAAGATCACGCGCGCGACGACCTACGTGGTGGGGAACCCCTGGAAGAACTGGCTGCTGGTGCGGCTGGATACCGACGAGCCCGGTCTCTATGGCGTCGGCGAAGGCACCCTGAACGCCTTTGCCCGCACGGTGGAAGCCGCCGTGCACGAGATGGCGCCCCGCTACGAGGGCATGGACCCCTTCCAGGTCGAGACCATCTACCAGCGGATGACGCGTGATCTCTACTCCGATGGCGGCCAGATCCAGAACAACGCGGTGGCCGCCATCGAGGAAGCGTGCTGGGACATCATCGGCAAGGTGACGGGCCGCCCCATCTACGATCTGCTGGGTGGCCGCTACCACGAGAGCCTTCCTGCCTACGCCAACGGCTGGTACACCGGCCCGCGCACCCCGGAGAGCTTCGCGGAACGCGCCGCCGAGGTGGTGGGACGCGGCTACAAAGCGCTCAAGTTCGATCCCTTTGGCGCTGGCTGGCGCTCCATGGACCCGGTGGACCGCAGGCTTTCGCTGGATATCATCCGCGCCGTGCGCGAAACCGTTGGGCCGAACATCCAGATCATGATCGAGGGGCACCGCCGCTTCAGCGTCTCTGAAGCGATCTGGTTCGGCGAGCGCATCGCCGAGTTCGATCCCACCTGGTTCGAGGAGCCAACAGACCACACCAAGATCGATGCGACGGCCGAGGTCGCGCGGCGCCTCTCCGTGCCGGTTTCAGCGGGTGAGAGCTTCTACACCACGCACCAGTTCGCGGAACTGCTGAAATACAACTCGGTGCACATCCTGCAGCCGGACCCCTCCAACATGGGCGGTATCTTCCGCACGCGGATGGTGTGCGCCATGGCGGACGCCAACTACGCCGTGGTCGCGCCGCACCAGGCGCAGGGCCCGATCGCCACTGCCGTCTGCGTGCAAATTGGCGCGTGCACCCCGAATCTGCTGGTGCAGGAACTCTTCGACGAGTTCAACGTTGACTGGGAGCGAGAGATTGTCACGCCGCCGGTCGAGGTGATCGACGGCCGCATCCAGATCCCGAGCGCGCCTGGCCTTGGCGTGGATGTGAACTGGAAGGAAGCCGAAAAGCACCCCTACCAGGTGACAAACTTCCTGCCGCTCTTTGCGCCCGGCTGGGAGCGCCGCGAAGGCGAAAGCGCGAACATCGAGGCAGTGGCGCAAGCTGAGCAGGCAGACGCCAAACTCGATGCCGCTGACCGGGCGGTTGATGAACTGTTTTCGGGCAGGGAAGACGCCTTCGAAATCGAGCGCTAGCGGGCCGCCGCGATACGGAATGCCCGTGGCGCGCGTCTCTGACGGCATGGGGCCGGTGAACGCGGGCCCCAACGGCCTGCCACCATCCGCCTACGCACCCGGGAGTGCCTTTCATGACGCTTCGCCTTCGTCTCACCCGCCGCCAGGTGATGATCGCTGCCGGAGGGAGCCTCGCCACCATCCTGGCGCGCGCCCACACCCTGGTTCTGGCCCAGGATGACGCAACGCCGGCGCCGGTCGCCGTGGGGACGCCGGCTGCCGGCTCTGGCCTGATCAAGCCGACCGGGCTGGGCGCGGTGCCCAGCACGGGCGCCAGCAGGCCGGGGCCAGTCAACCAGGTTCGTAGCCGCGCTGTCTCACCCGTCATCTCGCCGGTCGGCCTGACGATCGAGAGCGCCGGGGTGGACGCCGGCATCGAGCCGCTGCGCGTGGTCGATGGCGCCATGCAGGATCCCAGCGGGCCCTGGGAAGTGGCGTGGTACGAAAACCTGGGGTCACTTGGCGCGCCGGGGAACGTGGTGATGGCGGGGCATATCGACTACTGGAACGTCGGGCCGTCGGTTTTCTACAACCTGGGCAGCGTGCAGCCGGGCGCGGAGATCATCGTGGCTGGCGACGATGGCCTGCAGTATCCCTTCACCGTTGAGTGGATCGAGTTGTTCACCTCGGACGACATGCCCATGGACGAGATCACCGGGCCGACAGATACCCAGAGCCTGACCCTGATTACCTGCGGTGGCGCTTTCGACTACGTGAATGGCCAGTATCTGCAACGCACCGTGGTGCGCGCCACGCGGAGCGGGCCCGGAATCCCCGTCGCGTGAGCAAGCCGCTGCTGGAGGTGGGGATTCGGCCCGCCCGGCGCGACGATCTGCCAGCCGCTGCCCTCATCAAGTCCTCAGGTGATGCGGAATCGGGCCTGCGCGTGCATCCCTTCCTGGCGGGCGAAGAACCTGACGTCGGGGCAATGGCTGCCCGCACGCTGAGCCTCTTGACGACGTTGCACGAGGAGAACCCGGAACAGGTCTGGGTTGCCTGCGCGGGTGACCGTGTTGCTGGCATGGCTGCCGCTGTCACCCGGGGTCGCCACGGCCATGTCATTGCCTACTTTGTCGACCCCACACAGCAACAACGCGGCCTGGGCGGTCCGCTTTTCGCTGCCATGCTCGATGCCTGTCGCCGCCACGGGTGCGATGTCCTGACGCTGCAGAACTCTGATGATCCTCGCGCCATGACCCACTACTTCCGCCATGGCTTCCGCCCCACGCTGCCGCACCTGGTCTGGGCAGCAGAAACGCTCGCCCCAGCCAGCGCGGCACCGGTCCACCTCCGTGCCGACCCGATCACCGATGAGGCCACGCTGCACACGGCAGGCGATATCGACAAGGCCGTACGCGGGGTGCGCCGCCTGGACGACCTGCGCCGCTGGGCAACCGAGGCCACGGGCCTGCTCATGCTGGACCGCCTCAGCGGGACTCCGCGCGGCTACGCCTTCCTGCGTGACGATCACGGCGCGGTGCGCATCGGCCCCCTGGCGGCAAACGATGCGGCGGACGTGGCGCCCATCCTGGATCTCGCCCTGCACCAGGCCGCCGCCTTCAGCGCAACCTCCTGGCGCATCGCCTTTCCGGGGGAGAATACCGCCGTGATCCCGGTGCTCCTGGCGTGGGGGTTCCGGCCCGTCTGGAGTATCGCGACGATGGCCACAGATGATATCGGGCGATTCGACCGGTATGTGCTGCATGATCTGAATCTGCTGTAGGCAGATATCGACCATGAGCGCGGTGAGCTACAGGCGTTTCTGCTGCATGACCCCTGACGCGAATCCCTATACTTGACACCAGGCGTTGCCGAATAGCTCATTGTGAACCGCACCTGGAGTTCTCTCATGGCACGCACCATTCAGCCTCCCACCGCCGCTGAGGCGGAGCAGCGAGCAGCGAAAGCTCTTGAGCAACTCAACGAC